>JBAUTB010000178.1:0-6391 GCA_049582005.1 Gloeobacterales cyanobacterium
GTTCCTGCCAGTATGCCGGGACTATCGTTGCTCCTGGTTTTGGGCTGGGATGGGCTTTCTATTGAGTTATGGATTGTTTTTCTTGCTACGTCCTGGCTTGAGAAAAGTGCTGGTTCGTCTTCTCTACAGCTTACTTAATAAAAACACAGTAAATACAAGGTTACCTTCATGAATGGAAGCTTCTCTCTCATACCAGCCGTTTTTGGCAGATGGCGATGGCCAGCTTTGGCTACGTTTGCGGCTGTGATGGCTGGGGCGATTGGCTACTTGGCGTCCGCCCCTGCCACCTATGAAGCTACTGTCAAGATTTTGGTGGATACCAAACAACTGAGTGTTTCTGAGTTGGGACGTGAGGCTACTGACCAACGGGAATCGATGAATTTAAGCCCGATTGCTACTCAGGCGGAACTGACGAAATCCAAGCGAACCTTGAGTAAGGTTCTGACGCAAGCCTCGCAGGAAGGTTTTAAGAATTTACCTACATTGGGTCAGCTATACAGGGATACCAAAGTCACAATTTTGCCGGACACCGGCATTTTGGGGATAACCTATCGCAATCAGGACCCTCAATTGGCTGCTCGGTTGGCCAACCTCATCTCAGAGATCTTGATTCAAGACAATGTCGATACTACACGTTCTCCCGTTACCTCATTACGTAAGTTTCTAGAAAATGAAGTGCCTAAAAAACGCGAGCAGCTCTTGAAATTAGAAGCGGCGGAGAGTGAGTTCAAGCGCACTAGCGGAATCGTTTCTCTAGACGATCAAACCAAATCTCTGGTGGCTAGTTTATCGGACCTAGAGAGTCAAGAGCGGGGTCTATCCGCTCAGATTCGAGAAGCAAAAGCCCGCGATACTTCTTTACGGGGGTTGATGAACACTAAAGATCTCCGGAAAACCTTTGCTGCAGTGCTTGTGGGGCAAGATGAAAGTCTCAAGACCTTGCGTACTAAGTTGGCTGAACTGGAAGCATTGGTGGTTACCAACCGTTCTCGTCTGGGAGATAGTCATCCCGATCTACTGGCTGCGGTAGAACAACGAGATGAGATTAAAGCGCAATACATCAAGCAGTTAGCTCGGATCACAAAGGTTACTTCTAAGGATGTGGACAATGGGAATTCCAGTGCTCTAAGCCAAGACCTTGCCAGTAAGCTAATCCTGACGGATGTGGAACGCTCTGGACTAGAGCGTAAACTGGCGGAGGTGCGTACAGGGCGGGAGCAACTTCAAACGTCCCTTAAGCAACTACCTTCCAAAGAACAGACGTTGGCGGAGTTGTCTCGTAGTCGTGAAGAGGCGGCAACAACTCTTACCTTGCTACAGCGGAAGCTCTCGGAATCACGACTGACAGAAGCTCAACTGAACAGTGGCATCAGCATTATTGATCAAGCTGAACTCCCTCTGAACCCTGCATGGCCGAATATACCCGTGGTCTTAGTCCTTGCGGTTGCAACGGGGATTGTTCTGGTGATTGGGGTTGTCCTGTTGCTCGAAGCTTTGGATGGAACTCTTCGGGAAGAAGCCGATGTGGAGAACCTTCTCAGAATGCCCGTGATGGGTGTTTTGCCGCTCTTCCCTGCTTCTGCTCTTAAACACAGAGCTCCGGAGCTATTCCTGGATGACTTGGGCGCGTTTGAGTCCTATCGCATGCTTCTGAAGGCGTTGGAATTCCGTAGTCAGGACATACGTGTGGTGGTGGTGAGCAGTACGATTGCCCAAGAAGGTAAATCCTTGGTGGTCTCTCGCTTGGCTTCGGTCGCAGCTTCGCTGTCTCTACGCACCTTAATTATTGATGCGGACCTGCAGCGTCCTGTGCAGCATGAGTTGTTTGGAGTGCGTTCGAAGCCTGGTCTTAGTCACGTGATTACAGACTTATTACCCTTAATTCGGGCTGTGCAGCCTACAGCCATCCCAAACCTATCGATCCTGACCTATGGGGAATTCTATAAACACCCTTCACACTTGATTGAGTCAGCTCAGATGAAGACGCTACTGAAACAGGTTGCTCAACAATATGACCTAGTCATCATCGATACACCGCCCGTTACGAGCTGTGTGGATGCTGCTCTTTTGAGTCGCAGCAGCGACGGAATGCTCTTTGTAACCCGTCCTAATAAGACTTCTCGCAATATGGCGCAGCGTGCCATTTCAGAATTAACCAAAAACAGGATTCCTATTCTTGGAGTCGTGGTCAACGGGACCACCAACCAAACGGAAGCCTACTATCGCTATCCAATTCAAGGTTATCAATCTCAACCCAAGTCCCTGAATCCCTAAAGAGGTTATGCGGTGCCTTCTCAATCTTTCTCCCTAATGATATTGACCGGTTTTCTGAGTGTAGGGTTTCCGTTGACTTTGGCAGCGGCTCCGGTTCAAGCAGAAACCTTTAATTTGAGCGTTGATCAAGCGGGGAATCGTTTGTCTCCAGGAGATAAAGTGCGCCTGACGGTAGTTGGCTTTCCTGAACTCTCTGGGGAACAAGTGGTCCTCAATGATGGAACTATTCAAATGCCGATGGCTGGGGATATATCTTTAGAGGGGCTCAGCCCAGTCGAGGCAAAGGACCGAATCACAGAAGCGATCAAGCCCTATGTGCGTAGACCCCAAGTAAGTCTGGCTTTACTCAATCGTCGCACTCCCCGCATTAGTATCACAGGGGAAGTGAATCGACCAGGACCTCGTCAGTTAAACAAATCCAACCCTGCCCAAATTAACGAATTTACACAGGCAGGGCCAGCAGAATTCCCCACCGTCAGTTCCTCTTTGTTGCTAGCGGGTGGTGTCACCCCCAATGCAGACCTGCGCAATGTAATCATTCGTCGGGAAGGTCACAGCAATGCTAGTTCTCCTCAGCCCATGGCTTCCTCTACACTTCCCCAGTCTTCCAATGCATCTCCTTCGTCTGACATTCCCAAGCAAGAAATCAAAGTTAATCTTTGGAATGCCATTCGCACGGGTAGTCTGGGGGATGACCCACAGGTTTACGACGGAGATGAAATCGTTGTTCCCGCCGCCCAATTAGCCGGTCCTGAGCAGCGTGCACTCCTTGCTTCCACGGTGGCCCCTGACAAAATTAATATCCAGGTCGCAGGGCAGGTAAAAAGTCCTGGGGCCTTAACGCTTGCTCCCAATAGCGATGTGACCACGGCCATTGCGGCGGCGGGCGGTCCTACGGACAAAGCGAATACCAGTGCCGTTAGCCTGATGCGCATGTCTGCGGATGGTAAGGTTGACCGACAAACCTTCGCCTTCGGTCAAACCTCTCGTCCATTGATGAATGGGGACGTTATCCTCGTCGAGAAATCAGGCACCAGCGCTACTTTAGATTTCTTGGGCGAGGCTGTTGGCCCTTTGTTTCCCTTATACCGTCTTCTCATCAAGGGATATTGATATATGCTCACGATGACTATTCCCCATAGCAAATCTGCTTTATGGATCGGCATCGCAGGGGTGCTCTTCGGTATTTTGGCCGGGATGATGGTGGGTGCCCAGCCCCTGTTCGTAGGATTGTTACTTGGTGCGATAGCTGCCCTCGTTTATTTCTTTACCAATTTTGAGCGAGCGGTACTGGGGCTACTGGTCGTACGTAGTGCCCTCGACATTTTTGCGGCTCAACAAATCCCCAGCTTATATGCGGTTGGGGTTGATTCCTTGACCCTGCTATATGTAGTCATCCTATTACTCACGAGTAAGGCCGTAAAAACAGACCGGTTTTGGTGGTTTTTTGCTAGCTGGATAGCGCTCCAGGGGATATGGCTGGTCTTGATGCCGCTGGGTGGATTAGGGCTAGATGCTTCTTATATAGGGAATAGTCTACGGGAGTGGGCTCGTCTTTTTTCATGGCTGATGGTTTACCTCTTAGTTATGCAGCTTAAGGGGCGTGTGCCCCCGGAGAAAGTAATTTCTATTTTATTTTTTACTCTCCTCATACCGCTGGCGGTAGCCTTTCTACAAACCGTCGCCCCTTCGATTCTTCCTCCTTTACTTTCTGGAACATCTCTAATTGGACAAGGCGCTCCTATTGATCAAGGCTCCCGCATTAGAGGACCCTTTGTCCATTCTAATGTTTTGGCAACCTATCTATTGCTATTCATGAGTCTAACTTGGTGGAAACTAACTCAAGCGAAAAAACGCTGGCCTTGGCTCCTTTTAATGGGAATATTAGCGTTTTTCTTCGTGGGTACGAAGGCTCTATTTAGTCTCATGATGCTCGCTGTCTTTGTCTTTGTACTGATTACCTTTAGAGCAAACATGATGAGTATTTTCGGAGGAGTATTCCTTTTTGCTTTAGTTATTGCTCTATTTTCTAGTACAGAATTTGGACAACAACGCCTCAGCTCTCTTCTGAATACCCCCATTCTCAATCCTGATTTCGACATTTCCCGTGCAATTCTAAGCGCAAAAAGTGACTACAACAGTTTTAACTGGCGGCTTTCTCAATGGAGTTATCTACTAGGGGCCTGGCAGAATTATCCCTACCTTGGTTATGGTTTGGGGACCAGTATTTACGTAAGTACCAATAATCTCCTCCCCCATAATGATTATGTTCGTGCATTAGTGGAAGGAGGAATATTAGGGTTTTCAACCTTTGTATTCTTTCTGGTTGCGCAGGTCATGCAGCTTACGCAGCATCTGCGTCGTCTCCCCAAAGAAAGTTCTCAACGTAGCCTGTGCACGGTCTTGTTTGCTCTTCTTATGGCTATCCCTGTGGGAATGTTTACGGAAAATATTTGGAGCCACACCACCTTCTTTTTCTACTGGTGGACTCTTTTCGCTGTAGCTGGTTGGAGTTGGAATGAACAGTCTCCAAAAGATGAATTTATTCCTTCCAAAATTCTTCCGGTTTCAAGAATGAAGGAGTATGGCCTATGAATAAGTTTATTCAGTATATTTTCCAAGATTGGGAAGTAAATAAAACAACGAGTGCTAAAGCTCGTCTTTCTTTATTGATGTTTCGTCTGGTTCAAATACTTGGACGTCTTCCTAAACCTTTTTCTTGGATCTCCACTATCTACCGTGCCATATACCAATTATTAGTAGAGTGGATATTGGGCATTGAAATCCCTTGGGATATTAAGTATTTGGGACCGAATTTAAGACTTAATCATGGCCAAGCCTTAGTGGTATACCGTGAGACCATCATTGGTGCAAATTGCACGCTCAGACACTCAACAACTCTTGGGAATAAAAAGCTCCCCGATGGTTCTTATAGCGCATCTCCCAGAATTGGTAATAATGTCGATATCGGCTCTAATGTTGTCATTATTGGACCGATTACTATTGGTGATAATGCTGTGATTGGAGCTGGTTCGGTGGTGGTGAAAGATGTTCCTTCAGGAGCTACGGTAGCGGGGAATCCTGCCAGAATCATCCGCATGTGCAAACCAGAAGATGTCATTCATAAACAGGAAGTTTATGCCCCCAAATTATGCTCCGGTCGGGAATGCTCTACGTCTTGATGGAAGGCCTTACCTGCTTTTCAGCAATGCGAGTTTAGTTGGCATTCTGGCTGAATCCTTGGATGTATCCTGTTTCTTTGTGAATCCCTATCACTCCTGGGAGCGAGGCTTAAATGTAGACCAGTTGCACTTCAGATCTGAATTGGCAAGTTATATAGCTGTGGCCAAGATCCTTAGGACACGTGAATATAAGCTTTGAGAGCACCAAAACGTCCTAGCCAAGGTGGCGTGCTATACCTAATGAATAAGGGATACATAATGACTATAAACAATCGATTTATAAGCCTATCCAATTCTCAGAAATATTTTCAAGAAATCAGATTTAGATTGAATGCATATTTCAGACATACAACTCGAAATCCCGAATGGACTTTGATGAATATTATTAGCCGATCCGCTATTTTACGAGATATTTTAAGACACTTCAGGGGCAAACCGCAGTTTAATTCTTATGATTTGAATAAGTCACTATTTAATGAAATCGATGTAGATTTTGTTGTTGATTCATTGAAAAGAGATGGATACTTCACAGGCATCAAATTACCAAAATGTATATTCAGAGAAATTATGGATTTTGCACTCTCAACATACTGTTTTGGAAATTTAAATGCTAGATATGGTTTTCTTTATTCTCAAAAAAAATTGGCAGAAGAAAAAAGCAATACCACTTTTTCTACTGCTACATACTATAATTTAGATCTATTATCCCCTGCCATCAGAGAGCTTGCCAATGATCCTATATTAATGATGATCGCTGGTAAGTATTTCAGAGGACAACCCGTATATACCGATAGTCGCCTTTGGTGGACTTTTGCAACTGATGAAACAAATTATGATGTTGTCAAGACATCAAGTTTTTTTCATTATGACATTGATGACTATAGTTGTCTCAGATTTTTCTTTTATCTAACTGATGTAGGTTTAGAGAATGGCCC
>JBAUTB010000179.1:0-29741 GCA_049582005.1 Gloeobacterales cyanobacterium
GCAGGTCATAACTATAAGGTTTTGGCATGGGTTCACCGAATAACAGCAGGCACAAGATTACCTCTAGTCTACGTCCTAAGCCTCATGGCTGTTGCTATACCCTTAAGAGTAGGTCCTTTTGATTGAAAAATGACTGCGCATACCCCCGAAAAAATCTGAGAGGCTAGGATGCAGGGGCTGTGCCCTCTTACAATAGAAGAACACACCTATTTGAGTTATGGCAAAAACAGAAGGCACTAAACTCTTAGCCGATAACCGTAAAGCCCGCGCTGATTTTGAGATCTTACAAACTTTTCAAGCCGGGATTGAGCTTCAGGGTAGCGAAGTCAAATCCATTAGAGCAGGACGGGTTAACTTGCGCGATGCTTTTGCTCGCGTTCGCGGGGGAGAAGTCTACTTACTCAATATGCATATTTCCCCACTAGCGCAGTCTCATGGTCAAGTGTTCGGGCATGATCCTACCCGTGATCGCAAACTCTTGATGCACCGCGCAGAGATTCGCAAACTCCTTGGTTCTGTGGATGAAAAGGGCCTGACCCTCGTGCCGCTAAAGATGTACCTCAAAGATGGCTGGATCAAAGTAGACCTGGGCATAGCTCGAGGTAAAAAGCTCTATGACAAACGGGAAGACCTTAAGAAGAAGGAAGCCAAGCGAGAAATCGAACGAGCCACCAAGTATCAGTAAGGCGCTATTTTCCCTCTATGCTATGGACACCTCCTATATTACGGAAAGAATCGAAAGAGATAAAAGAGGCTGTGCGGTCTGGGGAGAACCTTGATAGCCTGGATGTATGAAGATTCTCATCCTTGGTGCTGGTTTTGGAGGGCTCTATACAGCCCTAGCTCTTTCTCAATATCCTTGGAAGGAAGAGCGTCCCCAAATTACTCTGGTGGACCGCGAAGACCGTTTTTTGTTTGTTCCCTTGCTTTACGAGCTTCTGACCGGTGAACTCCAAACGTGGGAAATCGCCCCTCCGTTGGTAGAGGTTCTAGAGGGAACAGGGGTGGAATTTATTCAGGGAGAAGTCAAAGCGATTGACCCCGCTCAGCAGGCAGGACTGCTGAGCGACGGTCGGACCTTGGAAGGAGACTATCTCGTGGTGGCTATTGGTGGGCAGACTCCTACCTTTGGGATTATGGGTGTGCCTGAATATGCCATTCCTTTTCGGACCTTGGCCCATGCTCAGCGGATAAAGCAGCGCTTGGGGGAATTAGAACAGAAAGAACGCGTACGTGTAGCAATTGTCGGAGCTGGGGCCAGCGGGGTAGAACTGGCCTGTAAAATCGGGGACCGCTTGGGCTCCAAGGGTGTTCTTTATTTGCTGGACCGTGCCGATATTGTTCTGCCCAATTTTGATGAAAATCTCCGTAAACCAGCTATCAAAGCGTTGGAAGACCGGGATGTTCATCTCATGATGGAAAAAGTGATTGAAGAGATCACAAAAGAGGGCATTGTTTATCGGAGTGTCGATGGAGAGGTGCTGGAAACCTTGCCCGCAGACTTGGCTCTCTGGACGGTGGGAACGGCTGTCCCGGCACTGATCACCCAATCGTCGCTGAAAAAAGATGAGCGAGGCTATATTCAAGTCACCCCTACGTTGCAATCTAGCAACTATCCCCGCGTTTTTGCCTTGGGAGACTTGGCCAGTTGTCCCCTACCCGAAGGTAAAAAAGCGCCATTAAGTGCCCAAGTGGCCTATCAACAAGCCGATTTCTGCGCCTGGAATCTCTGGGCTAGCATTCATAAGCGTCCTCTTCTAGAATTCCGCTATTTTGAATTAGGAACACTGATCAGTTTAGGCACTACGCAAGCTGCTGCCTCAATTCTGGGCTACGGCCTTTCTGGTCCTGTGGCTCATATCCTGCGGCGTCTAGTATATCTGGGCCGGATGCCCAGTAGTAAGCATCAGTGGCAAGTTGGTGTTAACTGGTTGTCTGATGCTTTAGTGCGCAATTTGAGAACCTGGGCTAGTAGTTAGAGCGAACAGATTTCGCGCTAAACATACTTATCTGGATCTTGTCTCGGTTATCGTACTTGAAACTATGAGGCGGCTAGGCGCAGCATCCTGCTTCTTTGCAGCAGGAAGATGGCTCATCATGCTTGTGCTTAGCACAAGCTTCACTACAATAGGCTTTCTCCTCCAGGACATAGCCTTGGGTGATGTCAATAGTGCAGGAGCAATGACTACAAGCGCAGGGGACGAGAATAGTTTCCACCATAAAATGCACCTCGGAGTAGATACAATCACTATTGCATATTCAAAGAGTTACTGCTAAGAATGAGAATTGTTTTCAATATCAAAACAACACTTATTCTGTTTCTAAAAAAGGGTTCCAGCGCTGCGAAGCCCAATAGACGAGCGGAGCCCAAAGGGCACTTACCAAAGCTGAAGCTAGGGCTACATCTTGATGATGGTTCCAGATCTGAATAATCTCTTTAGAAGACAGTAAGGTCCGCTGCAAGGCTATGGTCGTTTCGTTGAGGATGGTCATGATGAAGGTTAGCAAAACTAACACGATAGCGTCTTCGCGAAGTAGCCGTTGCTGATAGAGCAAAGCGGTTAGTAAACCTACTAAAGCAAGTCCTAGACTGTGCGTTGGAAAAACTCCAGATTGCAAAGTGCCGACCATCCCATCTTGCAGCAAACCCATCAAGAGTCCGGCAGAAGTTGCCTGAAATATAGGTCGTTTCAAACTCCAAACAACTACCCAGATCAGGCTCCAATCAGCATTGACTCCTACCAACTCCCAACCCGGCAAAGATCCCCATTGGGCCATAGAACAGATAAGCGCCGAACCAAAAGTTCCGGCCCCGAAAATCCACTGTGGTTTAGAGGGGATTTTTAGCATTTTTGTTGGATGGATTAGGTTCCGGTTCCGGTTCAGGGTCTACGTTGGCCGCCGGTGGATAAATATTAACCCAATCCAGGCCAGTAGTCGGAGCGTGAAATGCTATCCCTGCTTTAGGCGGTGGCTGGCTGTCATCGTAGGTAAGTACCTTGCCGACGGGCAGGTTTGGGAGGAAGCGAGAACTCAAGCCAGAAGTCGTCACCAAGTCTCCCTTTTTGATCGGGACTGTTTTGGTGAAAAATTCTACGACTCCTGTGCTGTTTCCTGAACCTTGGAGAACGCCAGCAATGCGGCCTCCATTAACCACTACACCTACCCGGCTGTTTGCATCGGTCAGAAGCAGTACTCGGCTGGTATGGGGTGTTGTGCTCACTATCTGACCGACCAAACCACTGGCTGCCATGACCATCGATTGCTCTTCAACCCCATCCGCACTGCCTCGGTTCAAAGTCATTTGTTGCCACCAATGGTCAGCACTGCGGCCAATCACCCGTGCGAGAATAGGCTTGCTCGGTATGTTTGGCTCTGCTTTGGCTAGGGTGCGGAGGGTTGCATTTTCCTCTTCCAAACTTTGGATTCTGCTCTCCAAAGCCTCTTGTTGTCCACGGGCGATCACCTCAGGGGTAGGACGGTCCAGGGTAAAAGGATAGGACACATAATAAAAGACTTCAGCGAGCCATCCAGAATGTTCCTGCCGCATCCAGAGCGCACCCGTTAGAAGAAACAGCACAACCAAAATCTGAGTACTGGAGCGACTCCACCATTTACGGAGCCCGTTTAAGTTATTCAGCATGGGTGTGACCTGCGAAAGTGCCCATAATATTGATTATGCCCTTTCGCATTAACTTCCTTTGAAGCTGCCACTGAGGACACGCTCCAAACTCTTGAAGTTTTCTAAGACTTTGCCCGTTCCGAGTACAACGCAGTCCAAAGGATTCTCGGCAATATGAACCATGATGCCGGTTTCGTGGCTAATCAGCGCATCGAGTCCTTTCATCAAAGCTCCACCCCCAGCCAGCATGATGCCTCGGTCAATGATGTCAGCGGCCAACTCTGGAGGAGTACGTTCCAGGGTGCGTTTGACCGCTTCCACAATGACGCCCAGAGGCTCTGCCATACTCTCCCGAATTTCTGGAGCAGCAATGGTAACGGTCCGGGGTAATCCAGAAAGTAGATGCAGACCCCGTACTTCCATCTTGGCCTCTTCACCGCCAGGATAGGCTGAACCAATAGCGATTTTGATTTCTTCAGCCGTCCGTTCCCCGATGACCAAGTTGTGAACACGCTTCATAAAAGAAGAGATGGATTCACTAAGTTCATCCCCAGCCACCCTAACCGATTCTGACAGCACAATCCCTTTGAGCGATAGCACCGCTACTTCCGTAGTACCCCCGCCAATATCCACAATCATGTTGCCGGTGGGTTCAGAAACAGGCAGACCTGCACCAATCGCGGCTGCCACTGGTTCTTCGACCACATAGACTTCCCGAGCTCCTGCCCGTGCCGCCGCTTCCATGACCGCACGTCGCTCAACCCCCGTTACCCCCGAGGGAATACCAATGACAATGCGGGGATTAATCAGATATCGGCCATCATGGACCCGATGAATAAAGTTTTGGAGCATAAGGGCTGCCATATCGAAGTCAGCAATGACTCCATCTCGCAGGGGTCGGACTGCTTTGATATTGCCAGGAGTACGTCCCAACATTTTCTGGGCTTCTTCCCCCACCGCTAGAAGCGTTTTAGTCGATTCGTCTATGGCGACGACGGAGGATTCCGACAGTACGATGCCTTTCCCGGCTACGTAAACCAGGGTATTAGCTGTACCTAAATCAATACCAATGTCTCTCGAGAAACGATCAAGAAAAGCCACTCTTCCACCTTCTCAGATCAGGGCAAATTTTAACATAGTGAACTTGCGTTCATATCTAGGGTGACTTTCGGTTAGGAGTTGCAGGATTTTTTGTGAAAACCCTTTCAACTACTTGCCCAGGAGCTCCCAGGGCACCGATAGCCTTCTGATTGTGACTGACTAAAATTCCGCCAGCATTGCCTGTACGGAATTTAACAGACTGTTTTGCACTCCAGTTACGTTGTGCTCCTTTCGGAAGAACGCCCTGGAAAACAGTCCGCCCATCGGCAGAGACACGCACCCAGGTGTCTGTTGCTACTTTAACCGCTACTTGCACAGGCCGATCGGCGGTTGGAACTGGAGTCACGGATGGAGGAGTAAGGATGGGTTGCGTCTGAGGACTTGCCGGTTGAGTTGCAGGCGCATTGGCAACGACTTGATTAGGTGCAGGTGTAGGAGTACCGGCATTGTTGGGAGCAGGATTGGCGCTTTGGATAGGAGCTCCTGCTCCCTTCACAATCTTTTCTAGAGGTGACGGCTCAGGCTTGCCAGAAGCTTGAACTGGTGCCGATGTGGAAGGCGCGTTGGTTCTTAAGGCAAAAAAGGTAGAAAGTCCGAGCACGGCGACTACGACCCCAGCCGTATAGCCCAGCCAGTTGGTTTGCTTGGGAGAAGGCGGCATCAGGAGAGGACCGGAGTTGCCTTGTTTGCGGATCTCGGCCATAGGGAAATAGCGTTCCGCAATTCCGGCACTATCTAGACCCAGGAAGTCTGCATATTTTTTGAGGTATCCCCGAGCATAGACAGGTTCTGGTAGTTTATCCACCGTACCTTCCTCCAACGCTTGCAAATAACGCCTTTGGACACGGGTTCTCGTGGCGACTTCGTCCAAGGAGAGGTCACGACGCTCACGGGCTTGGCGCAGCTGAGCACCAGGGGCCACGTTTGGAGAAGAACCAGAAGAAGGAAAAGAAAAAGACTCTTGGTTAGTGTTCATGTTGGATAGTGGTAGACGTCTTTGTTAAGAGTGCTGCAACTTCTTTAGAGGACAGATTCCGATAACTTCCAGGTAATAAATCGCCTAGTGAAATTGGACCGATAGCTACTCGCGTTAAGGAATAAACAGGATACCCTAACTGTTCACAAATACGACGAATCTGGCGGTTCCTCCCTTCATGTAGGATAGCTGTTATTAATGTCTTTCCTTCGTCCTGCTGCAATATATTTATCTGTGCAGGAAGCGTAGGTGTTTTTCCTAGTAAAATTCCTTTGCTCCACAAGCGTAAATCACGCTCTGTCGGCTTTCCTCGAACCCAGACATGATAGGTTTTTGAGCAACCATAACGGGGATGGGTCAGTCTCAGGGTAAAGTCTCCATCGTTGGTCAGGAGTAGAGCGCCACTACTGTATTGATCCAGACGGCCAACGGGATGAATGCCTTGGTCTGCCAGTGCTGGAGGCAAGGAAGTTAATACTGTTTTTCGGCCCTTTGGGTCATGACAGGTGCTAACAACCCCTTTTGGCTTGTGATAAAGAAGATAAATTTTATGGGTCGCCGGGTATACCTGTTTGCCGTCTACCTGAACTTGGTCCTGCTCAGGGTCAACTCGGGTTCCCAATTCTGTAATCAGTTGTCCGTTGACTTGGACTTTACCCGCTTGAATCAGTTGTTCTGCTTGGCGGCGGGAACTGACGCCACAGCTAGCGAGGTATTTTTGAAGACGTAGGCCGGTCATAGCCATTGGTTCCATAGCCATAGGCTGTATTGATAGATTCTTCAGGGGCTTGAATCAACTGGCAATCGAACTCTTCGGCTAAACGATGTACTTCCTTCAGGTCTTCTTCAGACCATACGGTCCAACTGCCTCTTAGTTCATCGCCCACTCGGACTTCTACACGATTCCCCACGATGTACATGATGCGTTGACGGCGGTTAGCCTGTTTGGCTTTCTCTTGAATCAGTTCAAGCGGGTCAATATCTAACAGGCGTAGTGCTACTAAAAGTTTGGGAAAAGCTTCCGTAAGTTCTTGCCGAGCACGGATTTGGTCGCTCCGAAGCCAGGCAATCAAAGCTTCTGTCACCTCTTCATTGAGATGCTTCAATGCTTCTAAGGGAGACTTTGTTTGATAACGTGGGTCCTCCCATATTTTGGCTAGGGCTTCCTGGAGGTCCATAATTTAGTTGTTGAGAAGCGTATCCTTGATGGGAAGCGTTGTTGTCTATACTTTTAGATACTAACAAAGTGTGTATTAATTTGCCTATTTTCTGAGAGAAATAGTCCATTATTTTTTCTCAGTTATCCGGTAGCATCTCTTTTTTAAGTGCATTGGGGGTACAATGCCCATCGCATCCGCCAGTTATTCCTCCCTATGAAATCGCATCCCAAGCCTAAAAATCGCCCAGCGCTTGAACTCTGTAGTGAATGTGGTTTGTGCGATACATCCTATTTGCGCTATGCCAAATGGGCCTGCGCGTTTATTACCCAACATATTGAAGAGCTAGAAGCGAAGGTTCACGGAACGTCTCGGGCTCTTGATAATCCGCAGCAACTTTACTTTGGCGTGCATCAGGCCATGCACAGTGCTCGGCGGAAAGATCCGATTCCGGGTGCACAGTGGACAGGGATTGTGAGTACCATTGGGATGCGTGCTCTTGAGCGAGGCTGGGTTGATGCGGTGCTTTGTGTGCAAGCTTCTCCGAAGGACCGTTTTCAGCCCCAGCCCATACTCGCTAGAACTCCTTCAGAAGTGCTTGCTGCACGGGTCAACAAGCCTACGCTTTCTCCCAATCTTTCTGTTCTAGATGAGATTCCTAAGCAGGGGATTAAGCGATTGCTTGCCATTGGGGTCGGTTGTCAGATTCAAGCCCTACGCACGGTACAGGACAAAATCGGCTTAGAAGAACTCTACGTCTTGGGAACGCCCTGTGTCGATAATGTCAATCGTCAGGGGCTCCAGAAGTTTCTCGATACCACCAGCCATTCTTCTTCTACCGTGGTCCACTATGAATTTATGCAGGACTTCCAGGTGCACTTTAGACATGAGGATGGTCATGTTGAAAAGGTGCCATTTTTCGGACTGAATACCAAAGAACTGAAAGATGTTTTTTCTCCTTCTTGCCTGAGTTGTTTCGACTACACCAATGCTTTGGCCGACTTGGTAGTGGGCTATATGGGCGCACCTTTCCAATGGCAATGGTTATTGGTCCGCAATGATCGCGGGCAGCAATTGCTAGATCTCGTCAAAGATGAGCTGGAATTCACCGAGATGGTGGATAAGGGAAACCGCAAGGCGGCTGTCCAACAAGGAATTTCTATCTATGACCAGGGAATCACCTTGCCGATGTGGTTAGCCCAGATTATGGGGGTAGCGATTAAGCAGATTGGCCCGAAAGGATTGGAATACGGACGCTTTTCGATTGATTCTCACTTCGTCCGCAACTATCTTTACGTGAAGCGTAACCACCCAACCAAGTTCGCTCAACAAGTTCCGGCCTTTGCCAAAAAGATCGTTGAGCAGTACAAATTGCCTGAAGTGTAAGCCTATCAAAGGATGCTGAATCTTGCTTTAGATTCCAATAGGGGGGTAGATGAGCTATTCTCTTTCCCAGCGCCTAATTTTTGAATCCTTCCCCCACAAGAATTTATGTCTCTAAAAGCTCAAGACTTGCTTACCGAAATCTACAGTGCCTTTGAACCTTTTCAGCCCCCGAACCAGGATGCCTATGTGGATTGTCAAGAGGTGCGCGGAAATTGGGATGTAACCCGAGAGTTGGGACGCAAGATTACGCGCTCTAAACAGCCGACCTGCCAGCTTTATACGGGTCATCGGGGAGTGGGTAAATCTACAGAGCTACTCCGTCTAAAGGAATATCTGGAAGAGCAAAAGTATTTTGTGGTCTACTTTGCCGCAGACGAACAAGATATAGAGCCCCAAGATACTGAATATGCGGATATTTTACTTGCCTGCACCCGTCACTTGGTAGAGATCATTAAGCTCAAAAATCAGAATCCATTGCTCATATGGATGAAAGATCGTTGGCAAGAGATCAATGACCTCGCGCTTACGGAGCTTTCTTTTGAAGGTGTAAATTTAGAAGGGAATATTTCTCAGTTTTCGAAAATTACAGCAAATCTCAGAGCCGTACCCAATAAACGCCGGGAGATACGCCAAAAAATCAACGCTAGTACCCCTTCCTTGATTAAGGCCCTCAATGAATTTATAAAGGAGGCAAAACATCAACTAGAGTCTGAGTCTGGATACCGAGGAATAGTGATCATTGCAGATAATCTCGACCGGATTGTAGAGACAAAACGAGAAGGAGAGCCGAGTAACTATGATGAAATCTACCTTAACCGGAGCGAACTCCTGCGAGGACTGGATTGTCATGTAATCTATACCATACCAATTTCAATGGTCTACTCAGAGCGGGGTACCCGCCTAGAGGACAACTATGAAAAGCCTGATGTGTTGCCTATGGTTATGGTGCGCAACGCTGACGGGACTACAAATCCTGCCGGACTAGACAAACTCAAGGAAGTGATCGCAAAGAGAATTCAGTTAATTGATGCCAAACTGGCAGAAAACTTAGGAACACAAGTATTTGAGGATGCTGACGTCTTAGAGCGCTTGTGTCTGATGAGTGGGGGGCATGTCCGAAATTTAATGCTGTTGATCCGGACAGCTCTGGATTGGACAGATGAGCTGCCAATTACAGCACAGGCGCTACAAAGAGCTCTTGAAGAGGCACGGGACACCTACCGGAATACTATTCTGGCAACACAGTGGGAAATATTAGCCAAGGCTTGCCACGGAAAGCAGGTGGAAAATAATGAGCAGCATCTTCGACTATTGCTGAATCGCTGTTTGCTAGAATATCGTTACTATGATGCTGAAGGGCACCGCCAGCATTGGTGCAACGTGCATCCCTTAATCGAGGAGATTGAGCGTTTTAAAGAAGAACTTGCTAAGGTCAAAGGGGAATAGTAATTTAAATTTTTGTCCTATGCGGAATCATTTTTCTTCTTAAAAAGGACGTTGAGGAGAGCAAAAAGATGGCTCTATCCAAAGTAAATGAGGAACAAGTTATTGTTCCAGAAGAGAAATATCAAGCTCTCTTGCGTTCTTTACGTCGAACTAAAGGCTTTGGAATTCTTTTTGTTCAATGCTCTCCAGCAGAAGCAAATAATTTAATCACTAAGATCAAGCAAGATCTCCCTCGGAAAAAAATTGAAGTTTTAATGCTTGAAGAATCAATTGATAATCTTTATGAGATTATTGATCGTCGGTCCGATCGAGATGAACTAAATGTTCTTTTTATCCAAGGAATTGAAAAGTCTTTAGAGGCATATATTAAGCCTGGATATGGAGGGCAAGGTGATTACTATAAGCTAGACACAGTTCCTCAAATCTTGAATCACCTAAATCAACAGAGAGAAAACTTTCGAGATCATTTCTCAAATATTTGTTTTGTCTTTGTCGTTCCACTTTTTGCCTTGAAATATTTCATCCATCGTGCTCCTGACTTCTTTGATTGGAGATCAGGGGTCTTTGCTTTTCCCATGGATCCTAAATTAGTAGAGAAAGAATCTCTGCGAGTTATTTCATCAAGAGATTACAGAGAAAACCTGAAACTAGATCCACATCAGCAGCATAAGCTATTAGAAATTCGGCAATTGCTTGAAGAAAAATATCAAACCCCTATTCTTCGAGCTGAGCTACTTCATAAACAGGGCCAAATCTTTGATGCGGCTCAAAATTATGAGGAAGCGATAGCTAGTTATGATAAAGCCTTAACAATCCAGCCAGACAATTACGGGGTTTGGATTTCTAGAGGTGAAACACTTAGAAAACTAGAGAGATATGAGGAAGCGATAGCTAGTTATGATAAAGCCTTAACAATCCAGCCAGACAATTACTGGGCTTGGACTTCTAGAGGTCAAGCACTTAATAGTTTAGGAAGATATGAGGAAGCAATTGCTAGTTGTGATAAAGCCTTAACAATCCAGCCAGACGATCACTGGGCTTGGGATTCTAGAGGTCAAGCGCTTAATAGTTTAGGGAGATATGAGGAAGCAGTTGCTAGTTATAATAAGGCCATAAAAATCCAGCCAGACGATTACTGGCCTTGGATTTTTAGAGGTCAAGCACTTAATAATTTAGGGAGATATGAGGAAGCGATTTCTAGTTATAATAAGGCCTTAGCAATCCAGCCAGAAGCTTACTGGGCTTGGACCTCTAAAGGTGAAGCATTTAGAAAATTAGAGAGACATAAGGAAGAAATTGCTAGTTATGATAAAGCGTTAGAAATTCAACCAGATTATTCTTGGACTTGGTATTCTAGAGGCGAAGTTTTAGGTAAGTTAGGGCGTCATAGAGAAGAAAAAACTAACTTAGAACGTTCCCTTGAACTTGATAAGAGTGATGACAATCATTCATAGTTCGAACAGGCTACCCCGTGGTAGACAATTTGAATGCTTTTGATTCATCTGAATATGCCTGGCTATAACCCTAATAATGGCAAACACACATTCATAAGTTCTTTCTGGCTTCTGGCAAAACAAATTGACGGATTTATAGAGACTTCCTCAGTATTCAAATAAAATTTTGTGTACGCTTAAGGTCGCTTTGTAAAATACGATTTATAAAATAAGCGTTAAAGAAGCTCGAAGTAACCTCAGTGCTTTGCTTGACCGCGTAGCTGCAGGGGAAGAGGTTATTCTCCTGCGCCGAGGGAAGGAAGTGGCCCGTCTCGTTCCACCTCAAAGTCAAAATCTGCTCCCTAGTCTGAAAGATTTTCGGGAATCTTTACGGATTACAGGTGCTCCTTTGAGTGCTGAGGTTGTGAAAGCTCGCGAAGAGGAACGCTATTGATTTATCTGGATACGAGCATCCTGGTAGCCTATTACTGTCCGGATGAAAACTACATCACTGTTGCTACTAAGCATTTGAGATATTCCGTCTCAGGAACGCCTAGAAGAGGAGCATGGTCTGCACTGGCTCCCCGCTCTTCCAGAATACGGACGGTTTTGCCCGCATCTTGAGCGGCATGGGCGAGGGTTTCCCTAAACGTGCGGAGGTCTAGGGGAGTGGAGCAGGAACAGGTGACTAAAATCCCTCCAGGGGTTAGTAAGCGCAGAGCCCGTAGGTTAATTTCTTTGTACCCCTTGATCGCTCCTTCTAAAGCGCCTCTACTTTTGGCAAAGGCTGGAGGATCCAGAATGACCATATCAAAGGACCGTCCTTCCCGATTGAACTCCCGCAGCAGATCAAAGGCATTGGCTGTGATCGTCAAATGATTCGAGATTCTATTCAGCGCCGCATTTTGGTCACATAACTGGGCTGCAGGTTCAGAGATCTCTACGGAAAGCACTGATTTTGCTCCTCCTACCCCTGCCTGGACACTGAATCCGCCTGTATAGGCAAAGCAGTTGAGTACATGGCGGTCTTTAGCAAACCGACCCACCAACGCCCGATTATCCCGCTGGTCCAAGAAAAATCCTGTTTTTTGCCCGTGAACCACATCCACCAACAGACGTGTCGGGCCTTCCTGAATTTCGATGAATGCTGGAGGCAGTACTCCTCGCAGCAGTCCTGCTTTTTCTTCCAATCCTTCTAGGGCCCGTACGGGAGCATCAGAGCGCTCATAGATACCTGTAGGCGCTCCCAACTGTAAGAGCGTATCCAGAATCACTTCCCGCCACGGCTCTAGCCCCATCGCTAAAAACTGGACGACGAGATAGTCTCCATAACGGTCTACGGTTAGACCGGGGAGGCCATCGGCTTCGCCGTGTACCCAGCGAAAAGCATTGGTATCGTGCACAAACCGCTGACGATAGACTAAAGCCCGCTCCAAACGGTCATACCACCATCCCCGGTCAATGGTCTGATGTTCTCTGGTGAGAAAACGTACCCGGATCTGAGAATGAGGATTGTAAAAACCAACGCCCCGAAACTTGCGGTTATGGTCATGGATTTCCACAAGGGCACCGGGTTCAGCCCCAGGATCTTGTGCTACTTCACCTGCAAAAATCCAGGGATGAAATCGGCGATAGGGCTTTTGATTTTTTAGGATGAGGATAGGAAGCATCATCTTAGGATACTGGCTTGCTGTAAGCGAGAATAGAAACAATGAAAGCGCTCCTCCTCAAAGGCCAGCAGTATTCGGTCGCTCTGCATCCATGGCAGTATCTCGCGGTTGCCGGGGGTAGTGTGGCCTTAGGGTTGGCTGCTCCTCCCACCAATGTCTGGCCTTTCGCCTGGATCGCTTTGATCGGGCTTTGGTTGTGTGCCTTAGAGGTTACGCCCAGAAGAGGATTTTTCCTGGGTTGGCTGTTGGGGACGGGGTACAATCTGATTCTTTTACAGTGGCTATTAGGCATTCATCCTCTCGAATGGATGGGCATTCCATGGTGGCCAAGCTTGGGGATTGCCGTCGGCCTATGGGCTCTGATAAGTGCCTTTGAAGGCCTGACGGTAGGCCTTTGGTCCATGGGAATGGCTTTTGTCGCTCCGCGTTGCTCTCCCCCACTCAGGATCATGTTTGGGGTGGGTCTATGGCTGGGTATCCATTGGTTTTGGCATCAAGGAGACCTTGCTTTTCCCTGGGCCGATTTAGCCCTCACCCAAACTAGTAATCTCTGGGTACTACAAGGAGTCAGTCTCAGTGGTTCCGCTGGGCTTACTGGGTTAGTCATAGCTGTCAATGGTTTATGCGCAGAGAGTATAAGGGCGAAGAGTGGGCGTTATATGGGGATAGCCACCGTCTTATGTGGGTTGTGGTGCAGCTATGGACTTTGGCGATTGAGTACTTTTCAAGAAACAGAGTCTCCGCTCGCTTTAGGAATTGTCCAGGGAAATATTAGCCAGCAGACAAAGTGGGCTTCCGGTAGTCTGAATGAAATTATCCGCACCTATGCACAAGGCTATATTGCCTTGAGTCATCAGCGCGTTGCTGCTGTGATTATCCCGGAGACGGCAATTCCTGTATATTGGGAGCGAGCGTTGGCTTCATCTCTGGGAAAAGCTTTGGCTCAAGAAAAGACCCCTTTGTTTCTTGGGGCTTTTGACCAGAGACAAGATCAGTTATCGAATACCCTGTTTGCTATAGATGGGAAGGGCGTGATTCAAGGCACCTATGACAAAGACCACCTTGTGCCTTTGGGAGAGCAGATTCCCTACAAGCAGATATTCGGCTTAATCATTCAAAAGCTCTCTCCCCTCAAACAGCAACTTGCGGATGGGGCATCGAACCAAGTCTTTAATAGTCCTTTGGGACGGGTAGCCGCAGGTATTTGTTACGACTCGGCTTTCGGTGAAGGCTTCCGTACTCAGGTTGCCCAGGGAGCCCGTTGGATTGTCTCGGTTACCAATGATGCCTGGTTCGGGCCTGCTATGCCAGCTCAACATCATGGGCATGAGATCCTCAGAGCCGTAGAAACCGATCGTTGGTTGGTACGGGCTTCCAATACGGGGACTTCAGGCAGCATCGACCCTACTGGAAAACCGGGTATTCTTACTCAACGGGATCAGTACCGGGCTTTCGTAACCACGATCCATCCGCGGAATAGTCGTACCCTCTATGTAGAATGGGGGGATTGGCTGACACCCTTACTCGTAAGTTCGGCTGTATTAATTGGAATTTCGACCTGGCAGAGGTAAAGTAAAGGGTACTATAACTCCTGAGTAAACTGACTGACAGAATAGTCAGGAGGTTCCGACCAAAACTTATATTTACGCCCAAATTTTCCCTAGACGTAACCTATGGAGCATGAAAACAAGTAGTAACTATTATCAAATATTAGGTGTTGCTCCCTGGGCGTCAGAACAGACCCTAAGGGATGCCTATCGGCGTCTTTGCCGGGATTATCATCCTGATACAACGAATTTAGAACGGGAAGAGGCACTAGAGAAGTTTTTACTTCTCAATGAAGCCTATGACACACTTACACATCCAATCAAGCGTGCTCGCTACGACCGACAGTTAGGCGTGGGTTCCTCTTCGACGTCCTCGACAAGCCATGAGCATTCTGGTAGTCATAGGCGACGCAAAAGCCATAAGAGTTCATCCCGGAGATCTACTCCCCCCGATGCGCTCCAAGAACGTCCCTTATCTCCGACCGAGATTTTTGCGCTGTCTATCTTGGGACTTGCTTTTGTTTCCTGTATTACACTGGTATTTTTTGTCGGCTTCATTCGAGGAATGTAATGGACTTGCCTCCTGATAAGACCCCTCTCTATAACCATCCTCTCCATGCGCTTGAGGAGTGGTTTCGTGAAAAGGGTTGTGAACAGGATCCCCAAGTTCCCCATTGTTGGAAACTTCATCATCCAGAGTGGTCTGCTGATTTATGTTTAGAAGAAACAGTGCTGCGGGTAGAGTATCAGCTTTCTGATCAGAAAAAAGTATTAACTTTTCCATATTCTCTAAGTCGCGCTGATGTAGACCGAGCTGTTTTTGAGTTTATTCCTTCCTCTCGTGATTAGCGTTTAGTCGCATTTAAGATTAGATTTACTGCAGTGTCACGATCCCTATGGATCTGTGCTACCAGTTCATCTACTGAATTAAATTGCAATTCAGGGCGGATAAAATCCGTGAACTCGAGGGTTAATTCCTGGTCATAGAGGTCCCCGGACCAGCTTAAAAGATGCACCTCAATAGAGGGAGCACTCCCATTAAATGTAGGTCGCACGCCAATGTTTGTCAGTCCTATTTCCTGTTGACCTTTCCACGTAACTTTAGTTAGATAGACCCCATACCGAGGGATAAAACGCATGGGTTCTATCTGGATATTAGCCGTTGGAAAGCCAATTTTTCTTCCTCTAGCTTCGCCATGAATAACTTTTCCACAAAGTGTATAGTTGCGTCCTAAGAATGTTTGTGCTTTGACTAAATCCCCCTCAGCTAAAGCATTACGAATAGCAGAACTACTAACTTGTTCCTCTCCTAATAGAAAGGGTGGGCAAACACTCACCTCAACCCCTAAGGGAAGCAAGATACGCTCTAAAAAGTCAGCATCACCTGTACGTCCTTTCCCAAAACGGAAATTCCAACCTACACTGACCTGCCTGGTCTTAAGATGCCCAATTAGAAAATCTAAAACAAAGGTTTCTGCCGTCATTTGTGCTAAAGCTGGACCAAAAGGTAAAACTAGAATTTGCAAAAAGCCTAAGTCTTTCAGAATTTGTTTTTTCTCTTGCAAGCTAGAAAGTAAAAAACCTGTTTGTCCCCCAAAGTATGCACGAGGGTGAGGATCGAAGGTAATTACAGTCGGAATTAGACCTCGCGATTTGGCTTCTAGAGAGGCTCTGAGTACCGCACGATGCCCTAAATGAACGCCATCAAAATTACCTAGAGCTACAGCACAGGGGGTTTGGATATCAGTGGGGAGAAGCAGGTTCACAGAGATTAGATTAAGATTTGCGAAGCAATTCGTCAATCATCGCTGCGCCTTGGGATGGGCTGAAAACTTATGTGCAGTTCATTCTAAACCAATCAAGATTGGGCTTGAATTTCATGCATGCCCTTCTTGGAGAGGCACGGAGAAACGCGATATCTCGCGCCCGTATTGGGAAGATCTATTGCTTGCCAAGGAAATAAGTTTTCTGAAGTTCTCGTAAACTAGTGTTCTTTGCATCTTAAAGAGGCGTATAACAGAATTGTGAGGACATATCACGGAAACGAGAATTTTAAATAATTTTTGTAAAGTGATGTAACCTGAAGATAGCGAAGAGTGAATTATGCGCGTTGAGTTTCGTCCAATCAAAGACCGTCCCCAATCAGCGGCCATGCATGCCTTTGAAGAGAGCACTCTAATGTTCGTTGAAGCTTTGCCTATGGAACTGGCTCGTAGTCGTGCACAGCGTTACTTTGCTCTGGGTTTTCAGGTGAATTGGATGCTGGATGGCGTCTTGTCTCTCGACCCAGCAGACGAAGTGGGACTTAGCTAAAGGTGAATTATTGAGCTCAGGTAGCCCCTGAGGGGTTTTTTTCGCCAAAAATTTTGTACTGAAGTCTGGAATTACATACTGGTCAGGTAATCCCCTTACAATAAGGCTACCCGGTAATCATTTCTCTGCCTTATGTATCAAATCCATACCAATCCGTTTTCTGTCCTCGGTCCGCATTGGACAACTACAGAAGATGGGCTGGGAGCCCAAGACAGATCCGCCCCCAAAGTCTGGATAGTGAGAGCGTATCAACCAAATACCCAGTCCATTACCTTAATCGACCCCAGTAGTCAGCGTAGTTGGCCTATGGTCTCTGCCGCTCATCCTGACCTTTTTGAAGTCTCTCTGGAAGAAGCAATCGAACCCTATCAACTGAAAGTGGTTAGGAGTAATGGGGAGACCGAACTTCTGGATGACCCCTATTCTTTCACTCCTGACTGGATTACCGATGTAGACCAGCACCTGTTTGGGGAAGGCAACCACCATCGCATTTATGAAAAAATGGGCGCTCATCCACATTCGTTGCGAGGGGTATCGGGTGTTCATTTCGCCGTTTGGGCTCCCAATGCAAGAAGTGTAAGCGTGGTTGGAGATTTCAATCATTGGGATAGACGAATTCACCCGATGCAACGGTTATCGGGAGGAGGGATCTGGGCGTTATTCGTCCCCGGATTAGAACCGGGGGAACTCTATAAGTTCGGAATAGAAAATACATACGGCCATTTTTACGAGAAGACTGATCCTTTTGGCTTTCAACAAGAAGTCCGCCCACAGACGGCTTCTATCATTACGGACCTCTCCTATGTTTGGAATGACCAAGATTGGCTAGAAACCAGAAAAAAGGCTGATCCTTTGAAACTGCCGATCTCCATTTATGAGGTTCATCTGGGTTCATGGATGCATGTTCCAGAAGAAGGAGATAGATTTTTAACCTATCGTGAGCTTGCTCCAAAACTGAGTGCGTACGTTAAACAACAAGGATTTACTCATATCGAGTTAATGCCAATTCTAGAACATCCCTTTGATGGCTCTTGGGGCTATCAAGTGATTGGGCATTATGCTCCAACCTCTCGGTATGGGACTCCAACTGAGTTTAAGTATTTCATGGACTATCTCCATCAGCAAGGGATCGGCGTAATTTTAGATTGGGTACCTGGTCATTTTCCTAAAGATGCGCACGGTTTAAGAGAGTTTGATGGCACCTGTCTTTTTGAACATGCTGACCCGAGAAAGGGAGAGCATAAAGAGTGGGGAACCCTAATTTTCAACTATGGGCGTAATGAAGTCCGTAATTATTTAGTTGCGAATGTCCTCTACTGGTTTGACGAATATCATATCGATGGTATCCGCGTAGATGCAGTTGCTTCTATGCTGTATCTGGATTATTCGCGAGAAGAAGGAGAATGGATCCCCAACCAGTATGGGGGAAGGGAAAATATAGAAGCCATTCAGTTCTTACAGCAACTGAATTCCCTGATTTTTGAATATTTTCCAGGAGCTCTTTCTATTGCTGAAGAGTCAACCGCTTGGCCTATGGTTACCTGGCCTACGAGCGCAGGGGGATTGGGCTTTAACTTGAAGTGGAATATGGGCTGGATGCATGACAATTTAGAATATTTCTCTGTGCATCCGCATGACCGAAAATTTCATCACAATAAGCTGACATTTTCAATCATGTATTATCGTGCGGAAAATTATGTTTTAGCCCTATCCCATGACGAAGTAGTGCATGGCAAGAGTAGTTTAATCTATAAGATGCCTGGCAATGAATGGGAGAAGTTTGCTAGTGTTCGTGCGTTACTCGGATTCATGTATGGTCATCCTGGCAAAAAGAATCTCTTCATGGGTATGGAATTTGGGCAGACCAATGAGTGGAATGTCTGGACTTCACTCGACTGGCACTTATTAAAAAATCCTGTTCATCAGAAACTTCAAAAGTTTTGTGCTGACTTGAATCATCTCTATCGTGCGGAACCTGCTTTTTATGAAGGGGATTACGCTGACGGAGGATTCTACTGGGTAAATTGTGATGATAGAGACGCCAGCATGATCTCATTCATTCGCCAAACAGAGGGAGGCAAAAATTTCCTTTTATTTGTATGTAACTTTTCTGCGAATGTCTATGACCATTACCGAGTAGGAGTCCCGCAAAAAGGTTTTTACAAAGAGCTGCTCAATAGTGATGCTGAAATTTATGGGGGTTCTAATCAAGGGAATCAGGGGGGTTTAGAGGCCGATGAAAAGGGCTACAATGGCCAGCCTTATTCTTTGGGTCTACGCATTCCTCCTCTGGCGGTCAGCATTTTCAAGTTGGTCAAGCCTTAGTTCGTTGGAAGACCTCCTAAAAAAACGGAACAATGGTCTTTAGGACTTTCCGTACCCTTAGGAGAAGAATCAACTGCCTTAGTTTAGGACTTATCGCTTGCGTCTCCTGAGCTTTCTGAAGTTCTTCTTGCAGTAAGGCATATTCCGCTGGGGTTAATAGGCGATTATCTTCTGGGGAGCGGGCATGTTCTATGGGCTGGAGGCGAGCTACTTCTTCTGGTATGTCCTCAGCTTGAGAAGCTGGAAGTGAAACCGAGGGAACGGTCTGGGCAAAGCCAGGACTAAGCAGCATGGTGAGCAGCAAAAAAAGTATAAACCAGTGACGATACAAAACACGGTACTCACGAGGGCTTGTTGTGATTGTATGCTCAAGCCTGTGTGACATACTAAAAATGTACGGCTTCGATTTAGGCTATGACACAAGATTTTGAAGAGCGTTTCAAGCGTCTAGAGCAGGAAGTGAATCGGGATTCGAAAACTAATGCAAATTTCAAGTGGAAGACCCCTGCCAATCTAAGTACGAAGAAAGGCGACGCTCAGACGAAGGGTAGTTCTATTCAGGAATGGCTGTGGCTTGCCATTGCTATTTTGGTTGTCTTAGTCCTAGGCCGGATGGTTTTGGGAATGGCTTTTGGCCTTGTGTTTATGTTGCTCAACTTGGCTGTTTTCGCTGCCATTATTGCCGGTGTGTTCGCTATTTTTCGATTATTTAAAAAGTAATGGCCATCATTGCGGTGGGATTGGGGGGAAATTTAGGAAACCCTGTTCATACCTTTAATCTCGCCCTTGATGTACTGTCTCAAAAGCCTCAGTGGCACCTGCAAAAAGTATCTAGCTTCTATCAAACACCTGCCTTTGGACCTCCTCAGCCAGACTATCTAAATGCCTGTGCCCTTTTTGAAATAATGGTTTCGCCTCATACGGTTTTAAAGACTCTACAGACCGTGGAAAATCAGTTTGGCAGAGTTAGAGAAATTCATTGGGGACCAAGAACCCTGGATCTGGATTTACTTTTCTATGATCAATTGCTGATCAATACCGCTGATTTAACCTTGCCCCATCCTTTTATGGCCGAACGAGGTTCTGTTCTAGTTCCTCTAGCAGAGATTATTCCCGATTGGTTGCACCCTCAAAAAAAGCAAACAGTCCTAGAGCTAAAAAATCGATTAGAGTTAACAGGGATTGAACTCTTTAGGGAGCTCTAGTGAAAGCATCAATTCACCCCCTAATTCATATCGCTTTCAGAGGGTGAATTAACTGCTTTTGTACTTGAGCTGATGAGGACTCAGAAGATTGCTGCTGTGAATGGTTAGCCATCACTGCTGAACTTCAGCAGCCAGTGTTCGCTTTTGTTCCGTTTCAAGCTTACGGGCACGGAAGAGAGAGGCAACGACAGCTACAGCTAAGACGGAGGCAATCACTCCTAGAGAAGCGGGAGTAGGGATCTTGTAGATATCTACTAAGGTCATCTTGACACCCACAAAGGTCAGAATGACGGCTAGACCCATTTTCAGGTAGTAGAACTTATCAATAACTCCTGCCAGGACAAAGTACAAAGACCGTAAGCCCAAGATCGCGAAGACATTAGAGGTATAGACAATGAAGGGATCCTGGGTGACTGCAAAAATAGCGGGAATGGAATCTACCGCAAAGACCAGATCGGTCGTCTCCACCATGATCAAAACGAGGAACAGTGGCGTGGCCATTAGTTTCCCGGCATGACGGACGAAGAAATGATCTTTTTCGTAGTTTTTTGTGACAGGAATCAGCTTGCGGACTAGCTTGATCACAGGATTGTTTTCTGGATGTAACTCTTCGTCTTTATGAGTTGCCATCTTGATGCCTGTGAAGATCAAGAAAGCTCCGAATATATAGATAATCCAGTGGTATTCCTTGAGTAGTGCAGCCCCGGCTAAAATCATAGTGGCTCGCATCACGAGGGCTCCAAGGATTCCCCAGAAAAGAACTCGATGCTGATAGGCCGCAGGTACTGCAAAGTAGCCAAAAATTAGAGCAATAACAAAGACATTATCTACACTGAGAGACTTTTCAATCAGGTAGCCTGTGAAGAAGGCCAATGCTGCTTCACTATTGGAATAAGTACTTCCTGGTATTAAGGTATTCCAATAAAAGTAAATCCCTGTATTAAAAACTAGAGCCAAGGAAACCCAGACTGCGGTCCAAATACTGGCCTCTTTGACAGAGATGACATGAGATTTGCGGTGAAAAACTCCCAAATCTAGGGCTAACATGCCCAAGACAAAAACATTGAATCCGATCCAAAGCCAAATGCTTTCCGTTCCCATGACCTATACTCCTGCTCTTTGAGATAGGCCGTGAGGATGACACAAGCACCCCACGGCATTACTGTCGCGGTGGTCTTGCCAATAGTGTAAAAACACATACGCTTAGCCGGAAGTTTCCTTCGTATTGACGACTAAGCGACCCATCAGGAGTTTCCTGAGCTCGGGTGGCTACTCCCCATCCATGAAAAAGCATATATATGCTTTATCCTAATCTTAGTTCAGGGATCTAATAGACTAAGGTCACTATTTTCTATGGAATTCATAGTTTATTATCTATGCTTTCGGGAGCAACAGTTCTGGGAGCTCATAGGCTCTCCACCTATGTTAAATGTCCATAATCATACTTAAGCTGCATCCGAGCAAGGCTTTAGCGCGGTTCACAACTCTGCCCATCTTTCTCCTGAGCGGCTAATGCAGTAATCTATGGTCATTCCTCCGTGCCTAAGCTATGCGTCTACGCACTACTTTATTGATCACTGCACTGATGAGTGCTTCCCCTGTCTGGGCTTATCGCCCTTTGCATGGGATCTATCAAAATACAAAAGATGCTCCGGTGGTTACCCGCTCCGTCTCAACGAGTCTGGCAGACAAAGACGGAAGACTGGACTCCAACTGGGATACCACTATTGTCTTGGAGCAGAAAGATCCGCGTGAAGTGGCACGGGTAGATGTAGCTTTTTCACTATTGGGTAATCAAAATCGCACCATCATCGTTCGCCGGGTGGTCCTTCAGAGAGACCATTCTTGGAAACAAGGCGAGCAATGGAAATACCGTCTCCAACAGGAACATCTGGGCTGGCCTGGCGAAGCTACTTTAGTGCAAGTCCTGTCGGTAACTTTTACAAATGGAGAAACTTGGGATAGTTCAAATAAGCCAGAGCAGAAACTACAAGACTTTACGACGCCCGACGGAGAAGAAAAGGCAACACTCCCTGCAAACAACCCAAACTCTCCCTATATACCCCCGATAGTTTTACCCACGGGGGGGGGAGGGAGTAGTTCGTCTTCTGGAACGGGCACCGGGTACGTCCCTCCTGTGCGGCCACGAGTATCTCCTGCTAGACCTGGTTTCTCGCGCTCGGTGCCACCTACTCAACCTACTCTGCCGGTACCATCACAGGCTCAACCTTCTCCGATTCCAGGTAGCTCTACTCCAGGATCACCTGGTAGCCCAAGTATTGGCACGAGCCCAAATACTCCTCCACCGGCACAGAGTAATCCTTTTCCGGGAATCATCCCTCCAGGAACGAATTCCTCCCCTTCCAATGGCAGTGTCCCTACTCCTCAAGAGATTCAGAGTCGGTAATAGCGCTCAAGGAACAAATTCTTTGCCTTCCCATGGCAGTGTCCCTGTCTTTCTACCTAAGCATCTCCTGGGCAGCCTGATGAATGAATTTGCTTGTGCCTTTACACACATCGCCCAGAAATTCTTCCATGCACTCGTAAACTTCGCGTTACTTGTAATCATGCTCCCTTATAACCCGAACCCACTAACGGAGAGTCTCCAACGCATTCTCTAAATGATTAAAGAACCTATCAACACCGATTAAGTCTGTTAGCCCGTCCCTATCAAATTGTGCTTTTACATCTGGGGCGAGACCGGACACGATAAAAGTCACGTTCCGAACGGATAGATCCTTTACCACGTCCCTGAGAGTCTGGGATGCGGAGTAATCGATTTCGGTAATTGCTCTCGCCTCCAGGATGAACCACTTCACGGGTGGTTCGGCACTCTTGACAAGGCTTTGCACCTCCTCTGAAAAGTGGCTGGCATTTGCATAAAATAGGTCTCTACTAAAGCGATAAATAATCAGACCTGGTCCTGATACCCTTCCGGGACGGACAGGGGTCGGCTGCCAAATCTTGTTTTCCCGGACCATGAGTACCGCCGAGCGTGGGCGATAACTATGACGCACATGCAGAATCAACGACAGAATAATGGCTAAAACAATGCCCTCTTGAACTCCTACAAAAACTACCGTAGCCGCTGTGACAACGGCAAGGTAGAACTCTTCGCGATGAGTCTGAAAGATATCGCGCATCCCTTGAATGTCAATTAATTTGAGTCCAATTAGACATACAATCGCCGCTAAGGCCGCATTGGGCAGGTAGCTGATTGGCTGAGTCAGGAAAAGTATAACCATGAGCACAATCGCCACGGTTGTCAGCTGGGAAACCTGGCTGCGTCCTCCAGCCGTATCAACAATAGCCGTTTTGGTAGGGCTCCCATTGACAACAAAGGTTCCACTGAGTCCGGCAGCCGTATTAGCCACAGCAAGACCTACCAGGTCAACATTTTCATTTAGCAGCTCATTGTATCGAAAGGCATAGGCGCGAGAGGTTGCTGCGCTCTGGGCAATAATGACGATACAGCAGGAGAGAGCAATACTAAATACTTGCGGAATTGCGCTCAGAGAAACTGCTGGCAACCCGAATGAGGGGAGTCCACTGGGTACAGAACCTACAACCGTCACTCCATGGCTGGCAAAATTAAACACCCAACTGGCAATAATCGTTCCGACCACGGCCAGCAATGCACCTGGAAATTTGGGTAGGAATTTTTCGAATAGCAAGATGATGATCAGGACCGTTATAGCAATGAGTAGGGATAACAGGTTGGTCTGAGGTAGACCTTGGAAGGCACTGATTATTTGCTGGACAGTTCCGTGCCCTCCGCCAGGGAGGTCAAGTAACCCGGCTAATTGGCCAATGGCAACCTGAATTCCGACCCCTGTCAAGAAACCGATCAAGACGGTGCGGGATAGGAAGTCGGCTAGGAAACCAAGCCCAAAAAGGCGCGCCAAAAAAAGGATTCCAGCCGCCACCAGTGCGACCAACTCTGCTAAAGCTAAATACTGGGAACTGCCAAGCTGAGCCAATCCTGACAAACTCGCCGCGAGTATGGCAGCGGTTGCCGAGTCAGCTGCGACCACCAGATGTCGAGAAGAGCCAAAGATAGTAAAGGCCAATGCCGGAAAGAGTAGGGTGTAAAGACCCGTTGCAATTGGCGTTCCGGCAATCTTTGAATATCCCATGACTTCAGGGATGCCCAGTGCAGCCAGTACCAGGCCTGCAGTAATATCGTTCCCAAGGGTGGATCGGCTCAGAGGCAAAATTCCCTGAAATAGGTGAAAGCGATTTATTAAGGGATGCTTTATGACCATACTCACGTTCCATATCTTTTGATACTTGGTATCAATTCCCCTTTCTACACTTATTCCCGAATTGCCTTGAGACGACCTGCCTTCACTGCCGCAACCAGCCCCTTGTAATCCTGTTCGGTCTGGTCAGCATAAGCCACTGCAAAATTAGCGATGGCCTGATCAAAAATGTCCTTTTGGCCGAGATAACCGCTGATCAGGACGCGATCCCCCGAACGAGCATGGGCACGCGCAAGCGCCCAACCACATAAATTGGAGTAGCCATGCAGATCCGCCTCAGACATGCCTTCAACCTCGACGGCAGTTTTCATATCCCTCAGTTGCCGCAGGTAGAAGTCGTGCCCACTGTCACCCCGTGTCCAGCCTAGGAAGATATCACTAGCTGCTTGCATCAGTCGTTGCCCAGCGACAACCCGTTGAGCGTGGTTCTCGTAAACACTCTTACCAGCATAGGGCTCCAATACCGATGCACGAGCTTCCTTAATTTGGAGGAATAAAGGGTCATTATGCCCTGCCACCAGAAGGGCAACCCCACAGCGTGTCCCGACACTGCCAACACCCACCACTTTCATCGCTACATCAACGACGTGATAGTGATCTAGCAGCACGCGCCAATCATCCCGTAGGGTTTTCCGATATTTATGGAAAACCGATAACATCTCCTCTGCAAGCGGATCGGCAGGCGATGGATGGAATACCAGGGGAGGATTATCAATAAAATGGCGCTGTCCATTCACCATTTCGGTCAATTTGTGCAATTCCAAAACAGGGGTTAACGAGTGTGCTTGCTTCACTTCTTGCTTCAGTTTCTTCTGTTCTTTGGTATTGCGGGTAAAGGTGAGTAGCGATTCAACCCCAATGTGGGAGTACCATACCTCCAGGACAGTCATTTGAGCATACTCATTCATATGTTCTCGATAAGACTGAACCGCTGTGAGCGCCGCTTCCTGAGAGGTTTTGTCCGATAGTTTGAGGGAGCGACCAGCTACAACAATGCTGGCGGCCAAACGCTTAACATCCCATTCCCAGGGGGCTGGAAGGGTTTCGTCAAAATCATTGACATCAAAGACAAGATTCCGTTCTGGAGTACCATACCCGCCAAAGTTGGACAAATGGCAGTCTCCACAGGCCTGAACAGTTATTCCGGTCTTGGCAGTTTCACTCAGATCTGCCGCCATAATGCTTGCAGATCCCCTAAGAAATGCAAAGGGAGAAGTCAGCATTCGTCCGTACCGGAGGGGCAACAATTCTGGCAATCTTCCTCGATTAGATTCCTCCAGTAGGGCAATGGGGTCAGGACGATTAGGGGCAGGTTTCCAGTCTGCGTGACTGGATCTTGACACCTTATCTCGTAAGGCTTTCCCGGCAGCGGTGCGTTCAGCAAGAGAGAGGGGCTGTGGGGTTGAATTCTGTGTTTGCGTCGTTAGATCACTCATGTTTTCTTACCTACTTAAAGTGAATACTTATCTTTGCTTGAGGTGCCACAGTTAGAAATAAGATGCAAAGTAGATAGGGGTGAGATTTTCATCATTTCCAGAGGGCCAACCCCAAAGATTTTCATGACCCGTATCCCAAGGGACACGTCCACTGTATAGCAAGATACAGTCTGCATCACAGGCTAGAAATAACTATAAACCCAAAGCCTGTTGGACTCTTTTGGTTAGGTAGAGCCAAAAAGGGGGAGTACAAAAAAGTGGGGGAGCAAATTGACGGTTTAGGTCTCTCAGCACTTAGAAGCCGTCATGAAGTTGCGCGTGTACGCAGAGTTTACTGCTACGAAACTCTCTTTTTCTTCTTCTTAAAGGTAAAAACCATGCGCTTTGACACGTAGAGCAGTCTTACTTCTTTCTCTAGGATGTCAGTGTAAAGTTTTCATGAGCTCTATCCCATGTCTTTTAAATCAATCGCTGCTTTGGGTCTTGCCCTCTCCTTAGGTTTTAGCGCTGTAGCCAAGGCTGATGTTGTCCAAACCACCGTCGGTATTCAACAGTCGGATCAGTATCAGCATTCTGAAGGCGCTGGCGCTGTGCAGAACGCCGCGAATCTGCAACAGTTGGGCCAATATTCTACGGTGCGTGGTGCCCGTAGTAATGAAAATGTTCAGCAAACCACTGCTGGCGTCCAGACTAATCGCCAGATCCAAGAATCTCTAGGCCGTCGTTCTCGTCAAAATGCTGTCAATGTAGATGATCTCCTCCAAAACTCTTCTACAAGTTTTAGAAGATAGAAAGCGATATTTTCAGTAACTTTTGACTTCGAATTCCTTCTCCTCACAAAAGGAGAGGGAATTCATCTCATTTCTAGTTTTTTATTATTCACCTCTAGTCCTGGTTTTAATTAGGGCTTATTACTCACAGGGCTCCTCTCTGTAGCGGCAGTGTTAGTAGGCTGGATAATCACTTGGGTGAAATTTTTAGGATTGAGGGTTTTCTGGGCAACCCGTTTTATATCTTCCAGGTTGACCTTATTAATAAGGCTGCTAAACCGCTCTGGATAATCTTTGCCTAAGTTGTATTCCTCTTGCGACAGGATTAAGCTTCCCAAATCATCATTGCTCAAGAATTTCAAGGGGAATTCATAGATGAGGGTGCGTTTTGCATTAGCCAATTCTATTGCTGTCGGTCCTTCTGTGCGAAACGTATCAATCAGCTTGAGCGTCTCATCAATAGCCCGTTGGGTATCCTTGGGATTGGTCTGCATGCTCACGATAAAAGGCCCAGCTATATTGCCAACTACATAGGTAGAATAAACGCCGTAGGTAAGGCCGAGTTCGTCTCGGACTCGGGTTCCCAAGCGACTGGATAAAGTGTTTCCTCCCAGAACTTGATTCAAGACCAAAGCTGCGTAATAATCTGGGTCCTCGCGGCTGATGCCTGGTCCTCCCAGCAGCACCTCCGTTTGCTGTTTGCCAGGCAATTCGACGGTTCTTTCCTTGGGATTGGCCGCTGGCGTCGTGGCGCTCAGGGTCGGAGCTTTCCCCTGATCTGTCCAGGTCCCAAAATATTGATGGATCCAGCGCTTCGTCTGGACCAGATCCACATCGCCGACAACCACGAGCGTTGCATTATCTGGTCGATAGTACTGCTGATGAAACTTCTGCAAATCCTCTGGTTTCAGCGATTGGATGCTTTCTAGCGTAGGTTGATTGTGAAAGGGATGATCGGCGGGAAATACGGTCTCATAGAACGTTCGTCGAGCAACAGCACTGGGATTATCCAATTCAGCTTTGAGGCCGACCAGAGCCCTGGCCTGAGCGCGCTGGAATTCATCGGTGGGGAAGGTGGGATTCCTGAGCACATCAGCGCCAATCTTGAGCACTTTCTCAGTATCTTCGGCCAGGGCCTCAGCGTTTAAAGAGGCTTTTTCCCTACGGACGGAAGCGCCCATGTGGATACTGTCGTTATCTAGGAGGCTAGCAATTTCCTGGGCGGTCTTAGTCTTTGTCCCGCTGGTCAAAAGCCCTGCGGTGAGGCTTGCGAGTCCTGCGTTGGACTGGGTATCAAATCCGCTGCCTGCGTTTAGGTTCAGCTTTATGCTCACCGTAGGAGCAGAGCGATTTGGCAAAATCAAATAGGTTAGGCCATTGGCCAAAACCCCGCGTTCGGGTTTAGCGACCTGGGTCTGGCTGGTTTTGGGCAGGGGCGGGAGATATTTCAACAGGGTTGTGGGGGCCACAGGCTTACCGGGGCTGAAAGATTCGGGCTTATCAGGATTGACCGCATTCAGACTGCCGCCCAGGCTGGTGGGCATAAAAGTTCCGACCGTGCGGTTGGAGGGAAGCAGATACTTTTGGGCCACTCGAAGCAGGTCTTCACGGGTGACACTGCGATAGTTTTCTGCCAGTTGGTCAATGACTTTCCAATCGCCGAAGACAGTTTGGTAGTAGGCCAGCGTGGACGCCTGCTCTTGAATGTTGTCCTTACCCAATAAAAGATTGACTCTGGCGGTTTCCTTGGCACGCTGCAGCTCTTGCGGGGTCACCTTTTCATTTCTGACCTGGGCCAGCACTTCGTCTATCTTCTGCTGCAGGGTTTCCAGGGAAGTATTGCTGCTGGGAATCGCCTGGATGCCGTACCAACCGGGGTCGATATGCGGAGAAATCCCGCCACCGATGGAAGCAGCAATCCCTGTTTCTATGAGGGCTTGATACATCCGAGAAGAACGCCCGACGTTCAGCACGTTATCGAGCAAGTCCAAGGCATAGAGATCAGGGTCAGTGGATTTGGGGCCATGGTAGAGCATTTCGAGAATCGGCACACTGCCGGGCTGTTTAACCGTAACCCGACGCTCTTCGGTTTGGGGCGGCTCCTGGGGGACGGAGGCGACAGGTTTCGCTCTCGCCGGAATCGAACCAAAATAGTCTTTGACTTTGGCCAGAGTTACTTTGGGGTCCACATTGCCGACAATCACCAGGGTGGCATTATTGGGACCGTAGTTCTGCTGATAGAAATCCTGGGCCATTTGTGGAGTGAACTTGACCACATCATCCCGGTCTCCAATCGGTACATGCTTATAGGGATGGGTGGTAAAGGCTGCTTCCTGGATTTTGTCAGAAAGGATGGATTTTGGGTTATTGCGATAGCCGTCTAGTTCTGAAAGGACCACGGTTTTTTCTGAGGCGAGCTGCTCAGGTCCGGCCAGCGTATTCACCATCCGGTCTGCTTCGAGCTGTAAGAGCGCATCAAGTTTGTCAGCTCCGGTAGTTTCATAGTAGGCCGTCATATCAAAACTAGTAAAAGCATTGGCCTCAGCGCCTAAAAGATTAAAAAATTGCCCAAATTGTACTGGTCGGGTCTTCGTGCCTTTGAACATCAAATGCTCTAGTTGGTGTGCCAGTCCTGTTTCCCCTTTCTTTTCATTGCGGGAGCCGACGCGATACCAAGTCTGTACAGAAACGGCTGGAGCGGTACGAACAGGTTTAATCAAGACTCTAAGGCCGTTATCTAAGACTGCTTCCTGGACTAATTTTGCTTGCGTTAGTTCACTCGTTTGCGCCTGGACGGTTGGGGTCATATGGGGTCCAACAGAGAGGGTGGCAGCAAGCAAGACCGCTACGACAAACGGACAGATTGATTTTGTTAACTTCATAAAATCTTTTTGCGGGAGAAACAGGTTCTTCTCCAGAGTGGCTCGCTATGGGGCGAACGGCAAGCGTATACTTCACATCACCCTACAGAAGTCCGTCTATCTTCTCAAAATCCTGTTTTTCTTCCGTCTTGCTTTTATGAATGGAGATGGAACCTTGTAGGGCCTCATTACAATTTGGGGTAAGCATAGGGTGCAGGTATAAGTCAACAC
>JBAUTB010000180.1:0-9165 GCA_049582005.1 Gloeobacterales cyanobacterium
GCGCTCTGCATTGGGAAAATCTCGGAAAGGGCGATGTCGAGGTTGTTTGGGCACTATGCGTTTCTAGTCTCTGAGTTCCTTCCCCAGCATAGCTTTGTTTAAAAAGTAATGATTAGACACTAAGGGCTGCTAGGTTTCCTTCTATGTATTTCGAGATAGCGTATGGCAGAAAACAAAGCAGCGCAGGGAAAGCCAGAAAAAGCGGCGTCTGATGCAGGACGTCCAAGTGCTGAGGCTCGGATAGAAGCTTTTACTCGCGCTAGGTCAAACGGTCCAAATTTGAGCAATGCGGATAAAACGGCATCCGGGTTTCGGCGGACGAAGAGTTGGCTGACTATCTGGGTTGTTATCGGCGTAGGGGTTTTAGGAGTAGGAGTGATTGCGCTGAGCATGACATTCTTTTTTGGGAAGGTATCGGTAGCTCCCTCCCCCTCGCCCTTAAGCAATATCCAGACGATGTATGGTTTTCAGCAGGGTAAGACGGGATTGAATTGGTGGGTTATTCGGATTTCTCAAACACAGGGAAACACGTTTAATTTCACCTGGAACGCCCCGCCAGAGAAAAATGGGCTAGGCACAGGAAGAGGACAGGGGAGCGGAACCATTGCTAACCAAGTGGAGAGCGATGGGTCGCGTCAAGTATCGATCAAGATTATCGAAGTGTTGAAACCGAATCCCAAAGCGGGGTTCACTTTTAATTTCGGATTTGGCTCCAAAGCAGAGCCGACCCAAGCTATAGACCTGGATGGGATGCTGGTAGGGAAAGGGAAGAAGCTCTTCATGTCTGGCAATTTCATGCAGAGAGGCTCAGATATAGACCCAAGTACCCAATGGGTCTTGTCTGTGAAAGCTCCCCCCGGTTGGCATCGGCCTTGAAGTAAAAATTTTGGAAAAAGGGGCTTCGCCGGTAGTCTTTGGCTAGCCAATTGCTTAGGAAGAGCTATGTACTTCACAGACATCTTGAATCGGTTCAGAGCCGGACTGCCCTTGGTGGCGCTGCACAATAATATTGCAGAATCCCTGAGTACGGTGGAGGTGCTTAAACAGGAAGTGGCTGTTCCTTTGGATATCCCGGTCTATGTTTGGGATGAGGGACGAGGACTACGAGAAATTGATGCTGGAACCCAAAGCCGGGACAGACAGCAACTATTAGGTCTTATGGAAAAACCAGGCGCAGCAGAGCTAATAAATATTTTCAAGCACCTGGAGGACCAGAAACCTGATGGGCTTTTCATCTTTTTGAGTCTCTCTCTTCAAAATTCACTCCTTATCCAGATGATGCAGAATTTGTTTTTCAGCTTGCGTTCGAGTAAAACACGGCTGATATTTTTCAGAACGGACTTGCCCACGGTATTAGGGGAAATCATTCCTAGTTTTGAAGTCCCTCTGCCCGGTCGAGTACAAGTCATGAAAATTATCCAGTCCTGGGTGCAAGAAAAGACAGAGGAGGTGCTGGATGAAGAAACCTTGACCGTTCTGGCTAGAGCTGGCCAGGGGCTTTCCCCCCAGGAGATAGAAGATGCGCTCATCCTTGCTCACCTCTCAGATGGTTTCATCGATATTGAGACCGCCAAACATTTGAATAAAGGCAAGATTGACAAACTCAAGCAGTATCAAGTCACGTTCATGGATAAACCCGACACTCCGATTGGGGGTCTGGACCTGCTTAAAAACTGGCTGAAGATTCACACCAAACTCTTAGACCCCCAGGCGCAGCACACGGGCATTCCTTTCCCCAAGGGCATTATGCTTGTTGGTCCCCCCGGTTCGGGTAAGTCCATGGCTGCCAAAACCATCAGTTATGAATGGTCTATTCCCTGTCTGCAACTCGATATGTCGCGGATTTATAGCAGTGGGGAGGGGGCGTCAGAACGTAATTTCCGAGAGATTCTGCGGATTGCCGAAGGGGTATCCCCCTGCGTGTTGTGGATAGATGAGGCCGAGAAAGCCTTTGCCACGGGGAATGAGGTGAGTAAAAGGGTATTTGGCATGTTTTTGAACTGGATGCAGGAAAGGACAGCCCCTGTCTTTGTGGTAGCTACGGTCAACCGGATCAATGAACTCCCGCCAGAACTAACTCGTAAAGGACGTTTTGATGAAATCTTTTTCGTAGATCTTCCGAAAGCGCACGAACGAGAGGAGATTTTAAGAATCCACATGGATCGCTTCGGGTTGAGTTTCCCAGAAGAAAAAATTCAATGGCTAGCAGAAAACACAGAAGGATTCAGTGGAGCAGAACTGGAGCGCATCATTGTGGAGAGTGTAATCAAAGCGTATTCAGAGGATGCTCATGGGGTCACATTTGAAGAGCTTAAACAGGTAGGGGGAGCGATTCAACCTCTGGCTCATTCTCGTCAACAAGAGACGATGAAGATGGAACTTTGGGGTAGAAGGTATGCCAGACCATCTTCTACGAATCCAGAAAGCGATGTGAATAATGGACTGAGGACAAAATCCAGCCTGGGGGCTTATTAAAAAAACAGGAAATTCAAGCCCAATAAAGCTTTAGCTGATTTTGTACTATCCACTAAGTTTCTAAAATACCCAAAGGCGACTGATAAAAGAACCACAAAATCTGTCGGTAATTCCAACCTTTTTGAGCCATTTGTTGGCTTACGGTTTGAGAGAGAATACCTTTTCGATTAATGGGCAGGTCGTATTTCCCTCGCTTTTTCCAACCAAGAATTCCGTGGGCTCGATACTCTCCGCGCACCTTACCGTTTCCGATAATGATCCCTTTGGTTTGGGCAATGGCTCGGTCTGTTTGGGGATGCGCTAGCCAGATGCTACGACCTTGGATCACTTGGCCCATGCCTCCATACACCTGATCTCTGGTGTCCGATACCAAATCGTAGGGTTGACCCCTCCACTTCGGCTGTATCAGGCTAGTTACCGCATAGGTACGCGCTGAAATAGCTTGAGCTTTTAATGCCTCCAAAGACCAGCGACTGGGCATTCCTCTAGGCACAACCCCCCGCAAATAAGTTTCTAATTCCACCCACTCCACGGGTGCTAGGTTTTTTCCTTGATGCTCCAGACGAAATTGCCCTGCGTACCAGCGGTTATCTATGAGGGTGAACCCACCTTTTGAAGGAGTCAAGGTTCCTGATTGCTCAGGCGAGAGCTTGTAATACGTCCCAGGCATGAGTTCTGCCCTCCCGCCCCGGTCAAAGTATAAAGTACTGGGTTTAGATACCCCTACGATAAACACCGGATGAGGGGGAGTAACGAGGACACGTACTGTCAGTGCATTAGCCGGAAAGGCGCATAAAGTCAGCAAAATCACGGTCTGGAATACAGAAACCCAAGAATTTCTAGTCATCGTTCAATTTCACCCAGGCTTGAGAATCCCTAGAAAGCAAAAGAAAAAAGTCGTGTCTCAAAATACCTATGTCCCCTGCTCGGATTTCTCTGAGGACTATCTTTTCCGCTTCTTCACGACTAGAGGGGGCGTAGTTATTCCTCAGCGGTTCTTCGTTTAACAAATAAAGCTCTGGCAGGTAAGGGCCGCTACGAGGACCTCGTACCTCCTGATAGCCAAGCGCCAAAATCCCGTTTTTGCCTTTTTTCCTAAAAGTCTCTTTAAGAAAAGAGATAGTTTTTCTACAAGCCTCTGTATGGCTCTTTTTAAAAACTCTCTGATAGAGCGGATTGGTGCAATGAAGAGTGGAACCCGAAGTTCCATTAAGGTAATTAGAGGAAGATTCCTGAAAATCATCGCAAATATTCTGAATGAGCTCTTGATAATCGGCTGCGATTAATTTGAGTCTATTGTCTAGCTGTTTATCAGAAAAAGCTGTTCTAGCGCGAATCAGGTGTTGTAGTTCCCAATGAAGGGTAATTAGCTCTGTATCGAATCCGCACATTCTTAGAACCTCACATATTAAAGATTTCGGTGATATCGTAAATCCCAATTTGAAAATTCCAAAATTATTTGATACTCTCCAAAAGAGCCTCAAGATATCAAATCAGTCCTGTGTTCTATCTCAAATAGTTCGCACAAGTACAAAACTTCGTAGCGTTATATACAAGCCGAGTCTAAGAAGCGATGAAAGTGTAAATAAATATAAATTCTGCTTGATTCTGGATTGAGATAAAGGAAGCTAGCGTATATTAGATTTTATTAGGACAGGCCCTAGGAGCCAGATTCAGGAGTTACAAAAGATACAAACCTAGAAAGTGAGGAGAGTTCAATGCTTACTTACCTCCCCGTGGACAAATTGTGTTCCTTCGTTGGAATTGATACCGAAAAACCTGAACCGTCACGCAGACAGATTGAACAAGCCCGCGAGCGTGTAAGGCTTTTTCCTGATACGAAGGGATTCCCTTCTATTTTGATAGCCCGCAAAAGAGCCGATGGGAAATTCGAGACAGATCTTTCTCCCACAGAGATTGCTTGCTACCAACAGTTGGCTTTAACGGAAGATGATTTAAAGGAACTTCCTTTCTACATTATTAATGTTACTGATGAGCAGATGGCATCCCATGCCATTGGGGTACGGAAAGGGAGTTATAACCCTATTGCTATCAGGAAAACGAGAGAATTATCACAGCTAGGTGGACCTTTACGACAGGCATACATACAAAAAAGGTTGCCTGAAGGCAAGGCCCTTTCTCTAAATGGGTTAAAGCAGTGGCCTGAATTTTTAACAGTCCTATACAAGAAGCTTCAGGAGGAAGGACTCTCTAAGTTCCGTAGTGGGCAATTAAAACAGATGGTAGGTCACTTTAAAAGTGAACTATTAGAGAGAACAGAAAGTGAAGTCCTGGAAGACCTTGAACAATATTCTTTTACTTCTTGGAAACCTAACCTCAATCCTGAAGTCGTAAACGAAGTCGTAAACAATGCTGAAACCGTAAACGACATCTCTACCGACCTTCCCGATAATTGCCTAAGCTACGGGACGCCCAACCATGAAATGCTATCTACTGAGCAAGCCTTGAAGTTTGCGGGGAGCTTACCGACGGTTGAGGAGGGAGAGGAAAAAGACCCGGATAGTTTTATGAAAGACTGGCAGGCGGTTCGTCACAGAATTGCTGAAACCTCTGGGAAGTCGGTAACTGCCGATGAACTTCGCTTGTGGATTCTTTGGATACTGACGGGCAATGGCGACAGAATTTTTCCACAATGGTCTGAAGAAATGGAGAGAGAAGGGGTGACGACCCCGGAAGAGGTCAAGCAATGGTTAGAGAGATTCCTTGAATTTTCAGACGCAAAAGCGGTGTTTCGAGGTTTGATGATCCACCAGTTTGGCGTGACGAACCCCAATGAAAATCCATTTATGAAAGGGGCATCGACAAAATCTAAATTAAAAGCCAAAAGAGATAGCGTCTTTGAAAACAAACAGCGCCGTACTCCTAAACTTCTGGGGTACAAAGCAGAGGACCTTGGCGAGGGAAAAGCGCTCGTGGCATTTCATGAAAGCAAACCGAGTAGACATGAATTCCGATACACCCTGGATAAAGCGATAGAAAGTTTGGGAAAAGACCCTCAGCAGATGCCCTATGGGGAAATAGAAATTATGGGCATAGACTCCTCCTGTTTTGAGGAATTGGGAGTGAATAAAAATGGTCGCTGGTTTCCCTCACAGCCTATTTCCGTCCATATACCAGAGCGAGAATACGCGATGTTGAAATATTGTTCGCGGCCTTCAGAGCAGCGATTGATTCCTGCGCTGCTGGAGGGAAAGATCTTTGCCTTGAAGGTCATGGAATCCAGAAAACCGGTCATTGTTTGTCAGTTGCCGAACTTTGGTCGAAGAGATTTTTCCATGGAGGATCTCCATTTACATCCAGCGGATGTGGCGAAAATTCTAAGAATCGACAAAACGTGCAAACACCTGGCAGGGAAGGTTATCCGATACGAGGACTGCGTGGTCTTGAGCGCTTAGCGATGAGTGAGGAAGACTCGCGCCATAGCCATAGGCTTAGATGCGGCAGTATCTCAGAAATTGATGAGGAAACCCTATGTCCTTAAGCCTTTCCTTAAGCAAGAGTAGAGACTTTTTGTCTTAAATTCTAATTGCCCTAGAATGATTGCGCCGATGTGAGCACTCAAATGGCGAAAGAATTATCCTGGCTTCCTGTTTCTAGTGTTGCTGAATATCCTGAGTACCAAAAATATCTCAGAGCAAAATATGTAAAAGCCTACAATTTTTGGAAAGTGCTGGCTGAGGATGAAGCAGAGGAGGGTTCTGAGCAGGCGAATATGTATATCTCAAGAGCCCAACACTATGCTTTAGGGACTATGTTGGATTTGCCAACGCTAAAGACGTACAAGAGTCCACAATTTCATTATGTCACCTTAAATTTTAAGAGTCCTTTCTTTAGTAGTGACATTAAAACGGGAAGGATAGACATTTGGTCAAGTGAGTTAAGTGTTTTTGAGAAATATGCCAGACGAGTGATTGAAAATAAAGCGCAACAATACTTTTATCAGAATGCTAATAATCCATATTTAGAAGATTTAGATGAAGATACGAGAAAGTCAGATATGCTACTGGGTATGGGATTTCATCTAGGATATCTACTTAGAGAGTCCCTTCTTTCTCCACTTATAGAAATCACTCGTCGTAATTATGAAAAAGTCTTGAGAATTCAATTTTTTGAGGAGATGAGTTCGGTCTTTCTTGTCCCTGGACATCCTTTGCATGGAACAATACGAATATTTATGAAGGAAGATATCGAAGAGGATGAACAGTGGCAGGGGCTTCTTTCTGAAATAATCGAAGAAATAGAGAAAGTACCTTTATTAGACTGGATTGGAAGTCAGACAGAAAATCTAGAGCTTTATTGTGATGTTTTATGTAGCAACTATGAACGAGAAAACGAATTAGATTTGAAATTTTGAGAGCGGCCTCAAGGTTTTCGCGGCGTCAATTATTGGTCAACCCTGGCCACTTTTTTGATTCTCGTGTACGTCACAAAAATATTTTGGACGAATTTTGGAAATTTTAGAACTACCTCTAGGGTTTATATGACCTAATCGAGGTATTGCAATCATGCACTTTTATTTAGGGGTGGCCAGCTTCAGCACTGACGCCGCCCAGCTCTCTCAAGTGGTTTACTGGGGGGCGCTCTGGGGTTTGCTCATCGGGGTGATTGTTTTCATCGCTGGAGGCTTCTTCCAGCAAGCGGTCATTTTACGCATCCTAGAGGGCTTCGCCGCTTCTGTAGGGGTGTTTCTTCTATTCACCAACTCCATCAATTGGGTACAAACCCTAACGCCACAAGTGACCACGGCGATTAACCAGTCCTTCGGAACTATCGGGGGTGGGGGTGGTGCGGGTGGCGGTTTGGGTTTGACCCCAGAGATGCTGGCGCAGTGGAGCAAAGAGGCGGCCAATCAGCGGTCGTAACCGCATGAGCGTGAGTCGGAGCGGGGCGTTTATCGAACGTCCCGATAACCCCGTTTAGAAGGAGGTTTTAGTGCTTTTTCTTGCGAACGCTAACTTTGCCAATGATGGTTCGACCTTAGCCACCTTAATTCTTTGGGGTCTGTTCTGGGGCTTAATCAGCGGATTGGTGGTTTTTCTGGCTTCAGGATTTTTCCAACAGCAGGTCATGCTTCGGCTGCTGGAGGGATTTGCTTCTTCGGTCGGAACGTTTTTATTGGTGACTTCCACCTTGGCATGGATGAATACAAGCCTTTTACCGTCAGCGGCAGAAGACCTGGCCGCTCTGCATCGGGTCATCGATACGACAGAACCCGTGACCACGGGACTCAGTTTTGAGACGCTGTGCCGAGGCTTGGGAGACGAATGTACAAAATCAACGATTGAGGATACGGGTCATGGGAGATTTTGACGATTTGGGCATAAGAACGGATATCACCAAGGGATTAACCCCACAAGCCTCGATTTTTGGGGTGGATTGGGCGGATGCCATTTTTGTTCTAGCCCTTTTCTTTCCGGTTTATTGTTTCACCTGGATGGTCTTACCACCTTTGCCTGTAGCGGTAGACCCGATTGGTTGGTTAGGAGGACCGCATCATCAAAATCCTCCTATTTTCGATTTAAACCCTTGGATACCAGGTTCGATTGCCTGGGCGATTATCAGCCTGGGCTACCTGCGCTTACGGGCGAATAAGGCACGGGGCTACCTGGTGGATTTTGGCAGGGAATTATCAGCGGGACTTGAAGCCTTGATGGGCAATAAAAACCCAGCGATATGGGAGGCGGGAAATCCAGATATTTCGATAGACCGCTATGTGTTGGACCGAGGAACCGAGAGCAACTTGGCCCTCATGGGTAACCGAGTGGTCGTAGACCAAAAAGACGAGCATCAGCTCATTTAACTGCACCTATAAGTAAGCCTTGGAGGTTTGTGACATGGCAAAAATCAATGAATCAATTACAGAACAGTTGCCCTGGATCGATGTTTTGGCAGAAGACGGAATGATGGTCGTCATGGACCCTGCTTCCAAAGGCCATCGCTCCTTGGTGGCAGTAGCCCGGTTAACCGAACCCTATACCCAGCTATGGACGCCTGCCCAAACCTGGAATCAGAGCATTAGCCGCATAGATGCCCATTTCCGTTCAGTCGGTTCTATTGGCTATGGCGAACAGATGCAGGTGATTCGCTATATCTCTCAGGGGCTTCAAGAAGTTCGAGAAGAACTCGACAATCTGGAAGCCGCTATCCATCCTCAAGGGGAGATGGCTAAAGAAAGTAGTCGGATCTATCTAGATTGGGCGCGTCGTTTTCAAGCCCAGGGCTATATTCCCAAAATCAATACCTGGCTCTATCTAACCCATTCTCTCAATAGTGTGATTGTTTCAGAAGAAGTTTTATCTGAGGCAAAAGCCTCCTTGAACCGTCGCATGAGTGGTCTGGGCAACACGTTCATTGCAGCAGGCTATGACTTCAGAACGCTCCACACCGACCAAGAGATTCTGGAGCCCTTATGGAAGTACTGCAATCCCAGACAATCCACTTCTGTTCCTGCTCCGATGAGTGCGAAGAAGGAACTTCGCCAGGGCAATATCAACATGACGAACTTGCTCAGAAATCCGCACTTGGCCGTAGCCAGTATTCGTACAACTGGTTGCGAGTTTTGTGTAAAAATTGATGTGAAATATCGAACGGCAAGGTCAAATTGAGCCTTCGAGGAGAAAGAACGGTCTATTTTGATAGTTTCCATGCTCTTTTTCCCAATATTCCCGT
>JBAUTB010000181.1:0-20260 GCA_049582005.1 Gloeobacterales cyanobacterium
GGGTAGGACATTGGGACTTTCTTTAAGGGCTTGTACTACTTCGGAGGTGATGCCCGTGGGATAGAGGTACAGCAGGCGAATCCAGGGCACAGGTACTTCAGAGAGCTTGCGAATGAGTTCTGCTAACTTGGGCTCCCCGTAAATATCTCGGCCATAGTTTGTGGTGATTTGAGAAATTAGCAAAATTTCTTTCACCCCTTCACGGGCCAGTTGATGGGCTTCTGTCACGATCGATTCTATGGAGCGAGAACGTTGGTCTCCTCTCAGATGAGGAATGATGCAAAAGGCACAGCGATAGTCACAGCCTTCCGCAATCCGCAGATAGGCCACTGATTCCGTCGTGGTGCGGTAGCGAGGGAGCTGTTCATCAGCAATAAAGGTAGGAATTTCCGAAACGGCAGTGACCCGTTCTCCCTGTTCTACCCGTTCGATCACCTTGACAATATTTTGGTAGTCTCCGGTGCCAATGAGGGCCACAGCTTCTGGCAGTTCGGCCAAAAGTTCTTCCTGGAAATGCTGTGCTAAACAGCCAGAAATAATAATCCGTTTTCCCTGTTCGGCCAAACTTACCAAAGTGCGTACGGATTCTTTGCGAGCATCCTCGATAAAACTACAGGTATTGACCAGGACATAGTCGGCTTTTTCTTCGTCACTATCAACGCCATAGCCCGCCTGAGCCAGCAGCCCCAGCATATGTTCGGTATCTACCCGATTTTTTTCACACCCCAAATGAGTGACCGCAATCGTTGGTTTAGACACAGAGATTTAAATAATTGGCTTATTGATCATAGGTGTTTTAGGATCTCGACGCACAATTCTGATGTGTTATTGGAGAAGCATTATCTATCTGAATATTTGTACACAAAATAATAAGTTGTGAGTAGCGGTCTTCTTTTTGGAACACTCATGGAATTATGATAGGGGTGCCGGATACTCTCAATGCAGCCTGCTAGTAGGGCTGTTTCGGCGTTAATTTGTGCTGGATAGCCCGAGGACATCACAATCCAGAGGCTATATTAGCCTCACCTATGAGACGTTTTTATGCAAGCGATGATTATTACTGGTTTTGGTGGTCCGGATGTCTTTGAAGAACGTTATATTCCAAAGCCAGAGCCAAACGCTAACCAAATCTTGGTCCGCGTACATGCTACTTCTGTCAATCCTGTAGACTACAAAATTCGGCGCAATGGAAAGTGGGCTGGAGTGGAGCCTCCTGCCGTCATTGGCTATGACGTGGCGGGTGTTGTTGAAGAGGTGGGGCCAGGGGTTAAGAATTTCAAGATCGGCGATGAGGTTTTCTATACTCCAGTCATCTTTGGCGGAGAAGGAAGCTACGCCGAATACCACGTTACGGACGAATCGATTGTTGCGCTCAAGCCCAGAAACCTCAGCTTTACGGAAGCGGCGAGTATGCCCCTAGCAGGCTGCACGGCGTGGGATGCCGTGGTCCGTCTGGCAAAAACGCAACCGGGGGAGACCATTCTCATTCATGCTGCGGCTGGGGGTGTGGGTTCTCTGGCGGTGCAAATTGCCAAAGCGGCGGGAGCCCGCGTGCTAGCGACCTGCAGTAAGAAAAATATCGCTCTGGTCAAATCCTTGGGTGCTGATGTTGTTATTGATTATCGAGCAGAAGACTTCGTCAAGGCTGTTCTTCGTGAAACGGAAGACCAGGGGGTAGATATCGTCTACGACACAGTCGGAGGGGATACTTTAGCGAGGAGTATTGAGATTACGCGTCCCTACGGACGCCTGGTGAGCATTGTCGATACTACGGGGGACCTCAACGGGGCCTACATTAAAAACCTAACGCTCTATTTCCTGTTTTTGGAACGAGCGAGTTACAAAATGGAAGCGCTACGTAATCTGATTGAGCAAGAACAATTGCATCCGGTTATAGACTCGGTGTTACCCCTCAATCAAGCCGCCAAAGCCCATCAACAACTAGAACGTGGTGGGGTCAAAGGGAAAATCGTGCTGGAAGTTTCAGAAAACTGATTTCAAAGCGCTCATTATTTGTGGCCTATGCTGTCCACATAATTTTGCAAAACCTCCCTTAAAAAAGCTGTTCCCACGGGCGTGACTTTTTCGAGATGGGAGGGCTTAGGGTCATGCACAAGGGTCTTGTACACCCGGAACTTCTCCCCCTCGAAGGCCGCTTCCACCCAGATGTGTTCCCCGAGACTGGGGTATTCCACCAAACAGACGTCTTCACCAGCAGGCTTGACTTCTAATACGGGATCCACTTTGCTGGCAACCTGGCGAACTTTGGAAATAAAAGCGTCAAAATCAAGCTTCGCGGTCATTTTCCTACTCCAATATTCCTACTCTCATCATCCTGCCATGTTCGAAGACTTGCAAGAAATAGAGTAGGTCGTAAACCTTGAAATATTTAAAGCCGATGCGCTCGCCTAACACAGTTGTTCAAGATAGGCTGCATAGCCTAGGATTTCCAAGCGGGCTTCTTTCTGGGAGACTTCATCATGGAGTTGGGCTTGGTAGGCGAGCATCTTCTCCAGGAGTTCGGAATGGCTTGTGCTGAGCATGCGTATGGCGAGGAGACCTGCATTTTTTGCATTCCCAATCGCTACCGTGGCAACAGGAATCCCCCCAGGCATCTGCACGATGGAATAGAGCGAATCGAGGCCTCCCAGTTGTTTGGTGGGAACGGGGACGCCAATGACGGGCAAGGGAGAGAGGGAAGCGACCATGCCGGGTAAATGGGCTGCGCCTCCCGCTCCGGCAATAATTACTTTGATGCCCCGCAGATGGGCTTTTTGGGCAAATTGAACCATCACCTCTGGGGTACGATGCGCCGATACGATTTTGACTTCATGCTTGACTTCAAAGGCTTCCAGAATTTTGATCGCTTCGCTCATCACCGGCAGGTCGGAATCACTGCCCATGATCACGCTTACTAAACAATGGTTCATGCCCTTCTACCTCTATTAAATTTTCAGCAGCGTACGGGCTTGCCACGCCCGTTGGTAAGCCGCTTCCAGATTATCCCCCAGAACCGTAATGTGCCCTAGTTTGCGACCAGGCCGAGCCGCTTTGCCATACCAATGAAAGTGCACATCTTCCAGGGCCAGGAGAGGGGATGGGTCTATCGTCGCAGGGGCCTGCACTTCTCCCAAAATATTGACCATAACAGCCGCAGGACGAACCAATGCTGTACTCCCTAAAGGCCAATGGAGAATAGCCCGCACATGTTGTTCAAACTGGCTGGTGACACAGCCTTCAATCGTGAAATGACCCGAATTATGGGGACGAGGGGCAAGTTCATTGATCCAAAGTTTGCCACTGGCTTCTTGAAATAGTTCTACGGCGACAATCCCTACCCCTTGCACGGCTTCTACGGCTGCTTGGGCAAGCTGAGTTGCCTGTTCTTGAAGAGCGGTCGGGATTGCTGCAGGAGCAAGGACCGTATGACAAACTTCTCCCACTTGTTGGGTTTCCACAACCGGATAGCTCTTGATTTGTGCGGAAGGTCCACGGGCCACCAAAACAGCGAGTTCTCGTTTAAAGGGAATATACTGCTCCACCAATAAAGGCTGCCGCGCAAATTGCTTCCAAATTGCTTCCCAATCATTATCGGGACGTAAAATCACTGTCCCTTGACCGTCATAGCCCTGTTTACGGGTTTTTAAGACTACCGTTGGCCCATAGGCTTCGGCAAAGGCCAAGAGTTCGGCATAGGTTTCTACCCTGCGGAAGATAGGAACGGGTAAGTCGTGCTTTTCGAGGTGCTCACGCTGCAGGTACTTGTCTTGAATCCAAGTCAGCGTCTGGGGATGGGGCCAAATCGGAATGTCGTACTGTTGGGAAATGGCAGAAAGAACGGTGCCATCGACCCATTCGTTCTCTACCGTCAATACATCTGCCCCCTGGGCCAAGGCTGCCAAAAGCTGAGGGTCTTCCAAACTACCTATCAGCGCTTGACTGACCTGGGCTGCACTTTCTTGAGGGTGATTCGCCAAAATTTGGGTTTGAATCCCCATCCGATGAGCCGCTAGAGCCAACATGCGCCCTAGCTGTCCCCCTCCGATAATGCCTACGCGCTTGCAGTAGGACGGGTGCGATTCTGTTTTGCCCAAAACTAACGACTGTTCCAAAGGACCAGATGGATACGACTCCGTCATTTTCGCTCAAGAGGGAGCTATTCCGTTGGGTCTAGCTCAAGGTTTTTACTGCATGTGCATGCGAATCCAGGCCCGAAATTCTTCGATCGTTTCACACTGGTCTAAGACCTGAGGAATTTCCGTGAGGGGAAGCTGAGGAAAAGTTGGGCTTATATCTGAAACGATGTAATGCCCTTGTTCCACTTCTCGTGCAAAGACTTGGAAAATCTTTTTCTTGGCGTCGTAGTGCCATAGCTCTGGAACCCCCAAAGCTGCATAGATAGGAAAATTCGCTTTTGAAGAATGGGTGTAATCGACTTCAATCACTAAATCAGGAGGAGGGTCCTTGGTCAGATCTAGACGAACTCTACCTTTAACCAGGGCCTCATTTTGGATATAGAAGCATTGGTCTGGCTCTACTCCTTTTCGTAAGTCTTCGCGTTCCCACGTGGTTGAACCTCTGCTTCTTAGAGGGAGATTTGATTCGTATGCTAAGGCCCGTACGAAATTTCCTAGGGCTTCTTTGTAATATTCGTGCTCATTGGTAGGAGCCATGATCGTCAAAACTCCGTCATCATAAGCGATACGAGCTGCTCGGTGTTCTCCCAATTGATCTAGTATTTTTTGATACTCTTGCCAGTTCACGTTGTCGAGGACAATCTTTCGGCCTGGCACCAGGATATCTAGAGGTTTCGAGACGGCTGGCATGGAATCAATTTCTCTATGCTCTACCTGCATTATCCACTTTCCTTTATCCTCGCAAAGGCCCTCTCCAAAACTATGACTTCACGGGGGGTAAACCACGACGCTCTCGTATAGCCCGAACTGTAACCGTGAGTAGAGTGATTGCTGTCAGGGGTAAGGCAAACAGAAGCATCGCATTGCTAAAGAGAGGGAGGGCATCATGCTCCGTGGCATCCAAAATCAAATAGAGGGTGTACGCAACGTAATAGCCCAAAAAGACAGCCCCTTCCCAACGGGAAATCACATTGCCCGTAAAGAAAATAGGTAAACAGGCGATCGCTACTGCAATCATGACGGGAATATCAAAACTTAAGGCTGAAGGTGCAACCGGAATCCCATTGGGGGCAAGGATGCTGGATAGACCCAGTACGAACAGAATATTGAATAGATTACTGCCTACCACATTACCCACGGCAATATCCCGTTCGCCTCGAATACTGGCAATCACTGAGGTAGCCACTTCAGGCAGAGAAGTCCCTGCCGCAATGATGGTCAAGCCAATCACCAACTCACTAACCCCCAAGGTTTTGGCAATCATGACAGCCCCATCCACCAGCCATCGGGAGCCAAGCACGAGGAGGATAAGGCCACCAACAATCAGGCCAAGGTTAATAATTACCGTTCTTAGTTTCCCACCAACCGCTGAAGCTTCTCGGACTGCTTCAGTGTATTCCTCTTGAATTTGAGTATTTTCCTTTCGGCTTTGACGGATAGACCAGACGGTGTAAATAACCAGTCCAGAAGAGAGCAAGAGGCCATCTATGCGACTCAGGCTGCCGTCCAACGATAAAAGCAACAGCAACACCGATACCCCAATCATCAGCGGTACATCCAGGCGCACTAGTTGCTGTGAGACCAGGAGGGGAGCAATCAGAGCCGAAAGTCCCAGGATAAAGAGGACATTGAAGATATTGCTGCCTACCACGTTACCAAGGGCGATATCCGCTTGACCAGCATAGGCAGACTGCACACTGACGGCTAATTCAGGGGCACTGGTTCCAAAGGCTACGACCGTTAAACCAATCACTAAGGGCGAGATGCCCACAGAAACCGCCAGGCGCGAAGCTCCTTTCACCAACAATTCGGCACCAACCACCAATAGTGCCAAGCCCAGGGTAAACAGAATGAAGGTAACTAAATCCATATAACCTCACCTAAGAACTTTGGGTCTTGTCTTGGACACTTGGAACTGAGTTTTCACTGTGCCCCCATTCATCCCGTACCGTTCCTTTCCAGAGGGAGACCCCCATCGCATAACCGGCACGGCCTAGTACATGTGCTGCTACCGGAGCGGTTAACAACATAAAGGCAATAGTGGCTAGTACCCGACTGGTAACGCCTAAGTCATTGAAGTGCACGGCCACGGCCAGCAGTATGCAGCTGATGCCCAGGGTTGAAGCCTTAGAAGTAACGGAAGTCCGTAAAAATAGATCGGGCATCCGCACAATACCCAGTGCCGCGATGCTCATAAACGCAATGCCGACGATCATCAGAAATGCGCTGAATCCCTCTTGCATCGCTAAATACTCCTTTCCATATAGTAAGCAAAAGCCACCGTTCCCAGAAATGAGATCAGCGCCAGGATGATCGCTACATCCAAAAAAACGGGTTGATTCATGGCAATGGCATAGACCCCAGCCAACCCCATACCTAGAATAGCTAACAGGTCTAGGGCCACCACTCGGTCCGGTAAACTGGGTCCTTTCACTAAACGGACAAAGGCCAGCAATACAGCCACCGCTAGCAGGGGCATTATGAAGTACAGCCCTAAAGCTTGGATACTTCTCATTGGAATAGCTCCTGTACACGTCGTTCAAAGCCTTCTTTGGTCTCTTTGCGGAACTGTTCTATGTCCTCTACATACAACACATGAACATAAAGCATGCTGCGATCAGGGGCTACATCCAGACTCAAAGTTCCGGGAGTAAGGGTAATTAGGTTAGCCAAGAGAGTGATTTCAGCATCTGTTTTAATGTCTAAGGGGATGGCCACAATAGCGGGCTGTAATCGCTTAAGAGGACTTAAAACACTGATTGCTACCCGTAGGTTGGCAAGAATTAATTCCCAGACAAAAAATGCTATGAAACCAGCGAGCTGCGGAATTTTCATAAAATAATTGGAAATCTTGATAGAGCGGTATACTCCGTCTCTATCCTTAGGTTTAAGTAACCATAAGATTAGATAGCCTAGGGCAAAACCAAAGCCTAAATTGATAAGGGTAAACTGTCCTGTCAGGGCAGCCCAAGCGATGGCAAGGAAAGCATTCAGGAATAAAGTGATCATGGCCTTTCCCCTAAAACAGCCTGGATATATTCAGTTGGATTCAGCAGTTGTTCTGCCGCTTGGGTTGAGAGCACAAAGATCGGTTCAGCAGCCAAGCCAATTCCCACGGTGAGCATGGCTAACGAAGCAATCGGGACCAGGAGGGTCAGCGGCGCAAGAGAACCTTCAAACTTAGACTCAGGGGCTTCTTTCCAGAAGACTTCCGCCCAAATTTTGGTCATGGAGAACAAGGTGAGGAGGCTGACGGCTAAGGCGGTTGCAACCAGAACGTATTGTTCTTGCGCAAGCCCAGCCTTCACCAGTATCAATTTGGCCCAGAATCCTGACAGGGGAGGAATTCCCGCTAGCGAAAGGGCAGGGATCAGAAAGAGAATGGCCACGGCTGGAGCAGTTCGATACAGTCCTCCCAATAGCTTCAACTGATAAGTTCCCTGTAGCCTTTGTACCAAACCACTGACCAGAAACAGATTGGTTTTGACAATAATGTGATGCATGAGATAGAAAACAGAACCCGCCAGCGCTAAGGGTGTGAATAAAGCTAATCCCATCAGCATGTAGCCAATCTGACTGATGATATGGAAAGACAACAAGCGCCGAAACTCACTTTGGGCAACGGCTCCCAAAACCCCTGTCACCATGGTCAATCCAGCAATAATTAGAATCAGTGTGTGCGTAAAACCCACATCCTGCAGAAAGAGCAAGGTAAACACACGAATCAGCGCATAGACCCCTACCTTGGTCAGCAATCCAGCAAAAATAGCGGAAACTGCCACAGGAGCAGTGTGGTAGGAGGCTGGAAGCCAGAAAAAGAGGGGAAATATAGCTGCTTTGATGCCGAAAGCTACCAGCAACAGCATGGCTACGGTGAGGACCAACCCTGGTTGACTCGCACCCACACGGTCTAACTGCTGTGCCAGGTCTGCCATATTCAGGGTCCCCGTCATTCCATAAAGCACCCCGATGGCGGCTAGAAAAAGGGCAGAAGAGAGCAAATTCAAGGTGACATATTTGACCGCTCCTTCCAGCTGGGCTCGCTCCGAGCCAAGGGTCAGCAGCACAAAGGAGGCCATCAGCATTACTTCAAACCAGACGTATAGGTTAAACAAGTCCCCCGTCAGGAAGGCCCCACAGATGCCCATAAGCAGGAGGTGCAAGAGGGGATAATAACCAAATTTTTCACGGGTGCTGTCCATGCTGCCTAGCGAGTAAACAGCAATGGCCAAGCCCATCAGTCCCGTCAGTACGACCATGATGGCGCTCAATAGGTCAGCCACCAGGGTGATTCCAAAGGGCGCTGCCCAGTTACCCACCTGCGTCGCCTGGATACCGCTCTGCCAGATAGATAACAGCAGCACCAGTGCTGCCCCAAGCAATCCTGCGGCCCCAACCACACTCACCCCACGCTGGATTGGCAACCACTGCCTGGTCAATAAGGCAACAATGGCTGTGGTCAAAGGGATCAAAATCGGGAGCACCAGGAGTATATTCATTGGTCAGTTGCCTTCATCTCGTCGAGGTCATCGGTTCCGACGGTCTGATAAGCTCGTTTGAGTAAGACCAGGGCAAAAGCTTGTACGCTGAAGCTGATAACAATGGCGGTCAGAATCAGCGCTTGGGGAACGGGGTCTGCAAAGGCTGAAACCGGAGTCGTTGCGCCAGGGGGAATGATCGGGGGCTGGCTGTGCACGAGCCGACCCACTGTGAAAATCAGCAGATTGGCAGCATGACTAAGCAAGGCCAGTCCGAGAATTAATTTGACGAGGCTACGCCGCATCATCAGATACAGTCCCGCCGCGTATAATCCTCCGATTACAAAAGCCAATAAAGTTTCCATCTCATGCCTCCTCTTCTAGATCTGCCAAGGCAAAAATAATCGTCAAGGTGATACCCAGCACCACCAGGTACACTCCTACATCGAAGAGTAAGGGGGTACCTGCCTTACCCAAGACAGGAATTTCTTGAAGACTCCAGAATGCAGTCATAAAGGGTTGACCTACCAGGAGCGAGAAGAGTCCGCTGCTCATGGACACTAAAAGTCCGACCCCAATTAAGGTGCGCGGGTCAATACGGAACAGTTGCTTGGCTTCAGTCAAGCCATAGGCCAGGGTATAGAGCGCAAAGGAAGAAGCTGCCATCAATCCACCAACAAATCCACCCCCCGGATCATTGTGTCCCCGCATTAAGAGGAAGATCGAAAACAAAAGCATCAGTGGCAAGAGGTAGCGGGTTGCGGTGGTAAGAATAATGGAATAGTTCATCGCTTTTTTTCCTCGTGTTTCTGTTCTTGCTTTGTCTTTGTCAACTTGATCAAGGCATAGACGCCGAGGGCTGCCGTGGCTAAAACGGTGATTTCCCCCAGCGTATCCAGAGCACGGAAATCCACCAGAATCACGTTGACGATATTGCGGCCTTTGCCTTCTGGCACGCTGTTCTGAGCAAAGAATGGAGCTATTCGGGAGTCCAGGGGGATCGCGGTGACAGCAAGCACTAAGGCGGTCATCAAACTGCCTACACCCAGAGCGATCAACCCATCGCGGATGCGGTCTGAGGGACCAGAGAACTTAGCAAATCGAGGCAATTTATAGAGAACTAGCACAAATAGAATCACACTGAGCGTTTCAATGGCAAACTGAGTCATAGCCAGGTCAGGGGCTCCATAGAGCATAAAAATCAGGGCTATCCCATAACCAACAACGCCTAGCGCGGTGATAGCAGCTAAGCGTGATGAGGCTCGTACTACGGCGACAGTAGCAAGAAAAATTGTGAGGGCGATCCCTGCTTCATACAATCGGACCTCAGAAAATACGGTGCTCTTAGGCCACGGGAAAGGAACCCGACTGACCAGGGTGTACCCGACTAGGCCAACCGTGGTGGCAACCGTAATCAAGAGATAAAACCGTACATAGCCTCGCTGGAAGAACTGGGTCTGTACACGGGCGACAGTATGCAGCCCCGCCAGGGCGAGATCGTATCCCTGTGTCGGTCCCCACTGCGTGGCAGCTTCCAAGAAAGGCGTCATCATCTGGCGTATCTTAGCTCGCCCTGCGTAAACTCCCGCGCCACAGGCAACGGTGAAAATGCTCAGCGCCAGGACGAGATTCAAACCGTGCCACAGGGCTAATTTGATTTCTGTTGGCTCTGCCTGGACAGCATTCACCGCAGGAGCAATCAGGGGTTGAGCAAGCAACTCTGGCAGCGAACCAATCACCAAGCCCAAACCGGAGAGGAATAAAGGTCCTAGCCATAAGGCTGGAGGAGCTTCGTGCGGTGCTTTTGGCGTTTCTGTTTTCTGCCCGAAAAAGGGTTGAATGCCTAAACGGGCCGCCACAGCTACCAGTAAAATATTGGCAGCTATGCTGGCACTAACGATTAGCCAGGAGAAGCTGGGCGCTTGCACTTTAGCCTCATAAATCAGCTCTTTACCAATAAAACCCAGGAGTGGAGGCAATCCTGCCATGGAGAGGGCAGCCAAACCGACGACTACGGTGGTGATTGGCATGGCATGCCGTAATCCACCTAGCGCCTCTAGGTTCCGCGTCCCAGTTTCATGATCGATGGCTCCGGCCATCATGAATAGAGCACCTTTGTAGAGGGAATGGACGAGCAAAAAAACCATGGCTGCTTTCACCGACAGCAGGGTATCAATGCCCAGCAAGAGCATCAAAGTTCCTAATGCGCTAACGGTTGAGTAGGCCAGGATCCGCTTGAGGTCCGTCTGCACAAAAGACTGCATGGCACCCAGCAACATCGTGACTGCTCCAAACGTCATCAGCAGGTAGTGCCAGGAGTCCGTACCGCCAAGAACCGGGTTGAGTCTGGCCAGGAGGTAGACTCCAGCCTTGACCATCGTTGCGGAATGGAGATAGGCACTGACCGGAGTTGGAGCTTCCATGGCACCAGGTAGCCAAAAATGAAAGGGAAACTGAGCTGATTTGGTAAAAGCCCCCGCTAACACCAGAAGGAGGATAGGCAAATAGAGGGCATGACTGCGGATCGTTTCACCCTGACTGAGCAGGGCCGAAATCTCTAGGCTGCCTCCCACCTGCCCTAACAGTAAAAGCCCTGCAAGTAGCGCCAGTCCTCCGATTCCGGTTATTAAAAGCGCCTGGAGCGCAGCAGCACGAGCCGCAGCACGCTCATGATTAAATCCAATCAGGAGATAGGAACTTATACTGGTCAACTCCCAAAAAATAAAAAGAGTGATCAGATTATTCGCCAAAACCAGCCCCAGCATGGAGGCCATAAACATTAAGATGAAGGCATAAAAGCGTCCTAGCTGTGGATGTTCAGCCAGATAACTGCTGGCATAGATAATAACCAAAGCCCCGATGCCACTGATCAGTAAGGCAAACAGTAAACTCAACCCATCTAGATAGAAAGAAAGGTTAATGCCAAGATTGGATACCCAAGGGTAAGAAACAGAAAAAATTTCCCCTTCTGATACAGGACCGATAAAGCTGGCAAAGTAAATAGTTAGCCCGAGCGGCAAGAGGGCAATAACCCATCCTGTTGCTCCTTTTCCTAAGCGTTGTAGCCAGGGTGCAGTCAAAGATAGGCCGAAGCCGGAGAAAACTGCTACAAACATTTCTGCCATCAGTTATTCCTGGAAGTGGTCACTAAGTCAGTTGCAAGAACTACGCGGGGAGATCGCTACGCTAACTAGTTGTTTCGCATTGAAGGCGAAGCCTCTGAAACACAGAGGTTAGCTAATTTATACTACCTACCCTTAGAATTAAGCACAGTTCGCCAAGATTCAGGTTCCTTTTCCTCACCTTAACGAATGAGCTACGGTACCTGCCAGTCTTTAACTTATAGGGAAAGAGTTAGGCAAATTTTGGTCTTCTGCAAATAAATTTCAATGGTTTAGATAATCTAGAATCTATAACAGAAAGAGAAAAAGCATTATATTTTACGGATTAGATTGAAGCAATAAGCAAAGCCCGTCCTCATCTATTCTTAAAAACAGTGCTTGATATGAAAAATAAGCTGCACCTGTAGGGAAGCAGGTAATCGCAATTTTTCAGAGGTATGTGTGCTTAGTCGAATCCTTGCCAGCAGCCGATACTTAATTCTGATCGCCGTTCTTGGTTCTCTTGGCGCGTTCATAGCCTTGCTGATTTCAGGAGCACTCCAGATTGGCCTGATTGTTTTTTCTGCCATTACAAAACCAAACATCTCCAGTAAAGGACTCAAAGCCCTATCCCTCTCCTTTATCGAGATTATCGATATATTCTTACTCGCTACGGTCTTCTATATCATTGCCCTAGGGCTTTACGAACTTTTTATTGATGCCAGTCTCGAGCTTCCCGGTTGGCTCTCTATACAAGATTTAGATGACCTGAAGAATAAATTAGCCAGTGTGGTCATCGTGGTGCTAGGCGTTCTATTTCTCGGTCAAGCCCTAGAGTGGAAAGGTAATGATATTCTGCCTTACGGCGTAGCCGTCGCCTTGGTGATCGCGGCCTTAACCTATTTCCTCAGTCAGAAGGGCAAGAAGTCAAAGTCGGAATAGCGCTGCTGGTTCTGAATCACTGCGTTGGCCTATAGATAAGCCCAGAACTCTCTTCGCAAAGGGCTTATTGCTCTGCACCAATATCCTAATATCGCCTCGGCCCATGTACAGAGGCGATATATCGCGTCGCTCTGGAGCTTTCCGCGCGCCGCACACAAATTAAAACGCCTAATTATTCCCTCATTCATGGACAAAATAACAACCGTGACATAAAATATGGACAAATGAGCACAAAACTATGGTTTATGTCCTTCAGTCGCCTCAATATTCTGAGCACTATCTTTTAGATTGTTTGTCCCGATTTGTAGCGCTCTGGGAAGATACTCTGTTAGAAGATGCGCCCTTACGCAACCTAATGGCGCAGTTTAACGAAGTGGGTAACCGCTGTGCCATCGTAGATTTTCCGGGCCAATGCTCGACTGCGTCCTGGAAGATGTTGGTTCGTTCTGGAATGAATTGGTTAACCCAACCTAGTTCTCCCTATGTGGGTTATCTTCTGACCCAAGCCCTTGTGCAGAGTGCAAAATTCCCCTTAGTCATCATCTATGGGACTTCTGGGCTTCCCGAAGCTTGGGAAGACCGCCTGATGGCAGAAGCCGTCCGCCGTGGCGTATATCTTTTATTGCTCGATGAACCTTAGCGGTGGCAGGGGGTAAGGTCTGAATTGCTCATCCAATTTTAATCGTACTATCAGGCCAAGCCTGCGCTTTGATGATTAACTGGTGATATAGCTAAAACGCTCTTTATAAGACGGGGACTGGCTCATTTATTCACTTTTCCTTTATAAATCATGAAGAAACGGCAGTTTCTAAAGTCTGGTGCAGCCTTGGTTTGGGTCGCCTGGTTCATGCGTTCTCTCCCAGAGAGTGATAGGGTTCTGGCAAAAGATGTGTTTGAAGTCACAAAAACGGAAGATGAATGGCGCCAGATTCTGACGAAAGAACAGTTCTACGTGCTGCGCCAGCAAGGAACAGAGCGTGCAGGGACCAGCCCCTTAGATCAGGAAGAGCGCAAGGGTATTTTTGTCTGTGCAGGCTGTGCGCTACCCCTGTTCTCCTCTACGACGAAATTTCATAGTGGGACCGGTTGGCCTAGTTTTTACGCCCCCCTTAAGGGAGCCGTCGGTACCACAATAGATACATCCCTCTTTATGACCCGTGTGGAAGTGCATTGCCGCCGATGTGGTGGGCACTTGGGCCATGTCTTTGAGGATGGTCCGCCTCCTACCGGCAAGCGCTATTGCATCAATGGGGTCGCCCTAAAGTTTGTACCAGCTTGAGGGCTGGGCATTATAAAGGGGACCTCAACCCGCACTGCAATGATTCGGAAAATCTGGGCTTTACCCCTTATCTTGCTTTCTATAAGCCTGCCCGCCACCGCAGAGGAATGGAAAATTCCTTTGGTGCCTGGGACCCTAGAGGCCAAGACAGAACTGGATCTGGAGAGTAATAGATTCCCGTTCTTGGTGGATACAGGAGCGTCCAGCACTACGATTTCTCAAGAGACCTTCCAAAAACTAGATATTCCTGAAAATCAGGTGCGCTATACCACAGTTCGTAGTGCGGATGGCCAAACCACCGCTGTTCCCGTAGTTACGCTCGCCAACGTGAAGCTCGGCCCCTTCACCATCCCCCAAATTTCAGCACGAGTCGTCAGTGAACGGGGCGCTAACCTCCTTGGCATGGATATTTTGGGGCGTTACCGTCTCACCCTGGAAGCTGCTCGCAACCAGTTAGTGGTAGAAAATCCCAACGAAGCGGCCTCGAACAATGCCCAGACGAATTTCCCCTACAATCCCCGTCAGTTCAAAATTCCTGTCCAGGTGAAACTCAATGGCACACCCCTCACTTTGATTTTGGATACGGGGGCCAGCCGGACGGTAATTTCTAACCGCATAGCACAAGCCCTCCAGTTACCGATTACAGGGCAGAGTCAAGCCGAAGTCGCCAGTGGCAAAGTGGTTACAACCAGCATTGCCAGAGTGAATAGCCTACAGTTAGGCGACTTATCGGTTTCTAATTTTTCGATTTCCGTTATCCAAGATGGAATTTTCTCCGGGGATGGATTGTTAGGATTCGACTTTTTACGCAAATATCGCCTTGTTCTTGACCCGATAGCCCGCCGAGCCTATTTAGAAGATTGAATCTTAGAGCCGCAACATATCGCGGCTCTAAGATGGATGCGGATATCCCCTCCCTATGCAGTCGGCATCTCTGGCTCTGCTGGCTCAACCTTGTCCACCGAGCCTACCGCACGTCCGGCAAGACGAGTCAGGACTTCATTGGAGCGCTGGATAAACTGACCCATCGTCTCGGCATCGAAGTTTTTCTGAGAAAGTAAGGCCAAATCATAGACATGGCGACAGACCATTTCAGAGAGCGCCTCATCCTCTAGCTGCGGGATATTCTGAATCAGGGGATGGTTGGTATTCAAAACCAGGGTGTGCTCTTCCAGAAAGTCCATTTGCTTTTGCTGCATCAAGGCTGTCATTTCCTTGAAGCGACGCAGAGACTCAGGCAGGAGAAGAACGGCGGGAATGGTCTGGGTTTTTAGCGCTTCCGCCCGGATATTGAGCTTCGGCAAGTGGAGTTTGTCTTTAAAGAGATCGGCCAATTGCTCTGTGCGCGTTTTATTGGTCTTAGCGTCTACTAGCTGGTTAGCCTTATCTTGCTCCAAGGTCTGTTCATGAATCTCGGAATCCACACGGGCAAAGCGAACCTCTGGATTGTGCCGCTCCAGAAAATTCACAAAATGGGAATCGATAAACGAATCCAGGATCAAGGCTTCAATGCCTTGGGCTTTCAGGAGTTCTAAATAGTTAGCTTGAGCACTGGTATCCGAGGCATAGTAGACTTTTTTCTCTTTTTCCCCAAGGCGCTCTTTATTACGTTCCAGATAGTCTGCCAGCGTAGTGTATTCCTCAGAAGCTGTGGATTGGAAGATGATAATATCCTTGACCTGTTCATAGAACTTTTCACTGTTCATGACGCCATACTTCACAAACAAATGAATGTCTTTCCAGAACTGTTGATACTTCTCTTTCTCTTCTTGGAAGAGTTCTTTGAGTCGGTCTGATACTTTCTTGGCAATATAGTCAGAAATCCGGCGTACTGTCCGGTCTGCTTGCAAGAAGCTCCGAGAAACATTCAGGGGAATATCGGGACTATCGACCGCACCCTGGAGCGGCAGCAGAAATTGAGGAATAATCTCCTCACAATTGTTGGTAACAAAAACCTGATTGCAGAAGAGTTTGATCTGGCCCTTGCTATAGTCCAGGTCTGGCCGCAGGCGGGGAAAATAGAGAACCCCTTGCAGGGTGAAGGGATAATCTGTATTGAGATGGACCCAGAATAACGGCTCATCATTGAGGGGGTAGAGATAGCGATAAAACTCCAGATAGTCCTCATCTTTGAGCACACTGGGTGAGCTTACCCACAAGGGCTTTTGGCGATTGGCCTGCTCGCCATTAAAGGTAATCGGGATGGGCAGAAAATCACAGTAACTGCGAATGAGCTCCTTGATTTTTGCTTCGTCTAGAAATTCCTCGCTCTCTTTGTCGATGAAGAGTCTGACGACGGTACCTCGCTTCGTTCTTTGGGCGGGGCCAAGGTCGAAGCTTGTCGTACCATCACATTGCCAAAGAACCGCTTCGCTATTTGGGCGATAGGACAGGGTTTCTATTTCAACCTTTTGGGACACCATAAAAGATGAATAAAAACCTAAGCCAAAGTGACCGATGATTTGCTGGTTTACATCTTCTGAACTCTTATATTTCTCGATAAATTCTTCAGCACTGGAAAAAGCGATCTGGGTGATGTATTTCTTCACCTCATCGGCGGTCATACCAATACCATTGTCTTCAATAGTCAAGGTCCGGGCTTCTTTATCCAAGGTGACATGGATAGCCCCTTCTTCGGCATTCCCTGCAAACTCTCCCGAATAGCCCAACATTTTGAGCTTATTAATCGCATCCGCCGCATTCGAAATCAACTCGCGGAGAAAAATATCCTTATCCGAGTAAAGCCACCGTTTGATGATCGGAAAGATGTTTTCGGTATGGACGGTGATCGTACCTTTTTCAGTTTGTCCGAGCATAGATGTATTTTGAATCCTCTTTAAAACAGGATAACGCAAAGATTAGCCCCGTACGGTTAAGGCACAGGGCTAAACGTTAAAAGGGTTGGTTACTCTGCTGCAACTACCGCATTGGCAGGCGCTAAGGCTAAAGCTCTATTTCTTAGAAGGTCAGCCTTATCGGTCTTTTCCCAAGGCAGATCCAGGTCCGTGCGACCAAAGTGACCGTAGGCGGCTACATCTTGGAAGAACCTACCACCACGCTCCCTGGGCAGATTAAGAAAATTGAAATTGTGGATGATAGCTGCAGGGCGCAGGTCAAAGTTTTCCTTGACCAATTGCTCAATCACTTCATCCGCCACTTTCCCCGTCCCAAAGGTTTCGACCAAAATAGACACCGGGCGCGCCACCCCAATCGCATAGGCCACCTGCACTTCGCAGCGTGTAGCAAGCCCACTGGCCACAATATTCTTGGCAATGTGGCGAGCGGCATAGGCGGCAGAACGGTCTACTTTGGTCGGGTCTTTACCAGAAAAAGCACCCCCTCCATGTCGGGCATAACCGCCATAGGTATCAACGATGATCTTGCGTCCTGTCAGACCCGCATCCCCCTGCGGTCCACCCACCACAAAACGTCCCGTCGGATTGACTAAGTAGCGAGTTTGGCTGTCAGGCTTGATGGTGAGTTCTTCAAAGGCAGGTTCCACTACATGGGTATAGAGGTCTTGAGCGATTTTCGACCGTACTTCTGCTTCATCGGTAAGTCCGTCTACTTCAGCGGCGTGCTGGGTAGAAATCAAGATGGTGTGAATCGCCACAGGAATGTTGTCTTTGTACTCCACCGTCACCTGGGTTTTGCCATCCGGTCTGAGATAGGGCAAAGTGCCATCCTTGCGTACTTTAGCCAGTTGACGGGCCAAGCGGTGGGCCAAAGAAATCGGCAGCGGCATCAACTCTGGAGTTTCGTCACAGGCATACCCAAACATGATGCCTTGGTCTCCAGCCCCGACTCTATCGAATTCTGCTTCAGAATCATCGCGGTTTTCTAGGGAAGCATCAACACCTTGGGCAATATCGGAGGATTGCTCATCCAGGGCAATTAAAATGGAGGCACTATCGGCACTAAAGCCATTCTCTGCGTGAATATAGCCAATTTCAGCGATTTTCTTGCGGATTAATTTGGCATATTCCACTTTGGCTTTACTACTAATTTCGCCGGTAATCAGGACCAAACCTGTATTCACGACAACCTCAGCCGCAACCCGCGCGGTCGGGTCTTGCGTCAGGTGTGCGTCAAGAATCGTATCGGAAATTTGGTCGCAAATCTTATCCGGGTGGCCTTCCGTGACCGATTCGGAAGAGAAAAGGTAGCTACGAGACACAGAGAGTCCTCCTGCCAATGGGCTAGTGATTGGTATTGAACAGTGCACCTTCAAAAAGACGAGAAGGTGCCGGAACATACAGGTTGATGGTCATCGTGTACAAGAACGCGGCCCCTCCAAAAAGAGAAGACACCAGTACACCAAGCTAAACTAGACAATCTATCTTTCGGCTTTACCGCAGGAGTTGGCACTGCACCTACCTTGAGGTCAGTTGCCGGACGGTATTGGGCCTGTTCCCAAGTGATGCGTGAAGCATCACTACCGCCAGCTCTAGATAGATTTCAATCTGTAAGCAAACTTAACACCCGGCTTTTGACTTGTCAATGTGGTTTTCTACCGAGTGATCCCGACTACAATTGGTGTTAACCTTCATAAATCTTTGAGTTAACCTTGCCGTATGAAATCCTGGATATTGCTGAGCCTGGTCTTGCTTTTGGGAGCCTGTAGTGGCAAGCTCGCCGAAAAGCCAGCCAGTCCCGAGACCGCAAAAGCAGCGAGCACCAACATACTCAAGGGAGATGATACTGGAGAGCGCTGGATGACCGCTTCACAAATCGACAAACTTAACTTCTGTCAGGCTTCTATCGTTTCCTACAAGCAATCCGCTGCTTCCAGCTTCAATATTAGCGTCGGCTCCAATAACATGACCGCTGAAAAGATGTGTGCTGAGATAGACCGTTATTATGCAGACGCCGCCTTCCGTTCAGACCGCTTAGGTCATGCCGCAGGGATCGCCGTATTCTATATAGGCAAGCCTTACCGGGGCGCTGAACCCCTAAAGAAAATTGACAAAGGGTCAGAAGAGTATCGCGTGCCTAAGTAGTTGAGTCTTTGGACCATAAAAGTACAAGAGTGATCACAGCAGAGGGGAGTAGGATAGCGAGCCACAATGCGGGTTTGCTATAGGTTTCAATAAACAGGGGCAATACATACTTGACGACTACAGAAAATAGCGTTGATATAAGCAACACAACCCCTAAATACAACCAATTCTTATTTGAAACCATTTTCATGCTGTTCGTTTGAATAATCCCTTGATTCAGCCTTGTCCTGCTAGATGATATCCTAGGGAAGTTCAGCGCTTCCCATTTTGAGGTTTTTCAATTTGGTGGATAACCTACGACTCAAAGAGCAGCAGTCTTTTTATCAGTCGCATAGAGACCGAATCCAGGAACACTTTGACAAAATTGCTCCAGCCCGTGACCAGTGGCTAGCACGCAATCGCTACTATTACGATGATATAGAGAGTCTGTGTCGGTTTGTCATTCCTCAAGGATGCCGAGTTCTAGAAATTGGTTGTGGGACGGGCCAACTCCTGCATGCCCTCCAGCCTAGTTATGGTTTAGGCATCGATTTAAGCCCAGCCTTAATCGCTCAAGCCCGTACTCAATATCCCAACCTACATTTTGACGTGATGGATGTAGCCTCTCTCGAAGTAGATGAGCCTTTTGACTATGTGGTTTTAGCCGGGACGGTTGGTTACTTAGCCGATGTACAGCAAGCCTTTAAACAATTGCATCGGGTCTGTGCCCCCCAAACCCGTATCATCATTACCCACTACAGTTATCTCTGGCAGCCATTGCTGAACTGGGCCGAAAGTATAGGACAACGGATGCCCCAACCAGCTCAAAACTGGCTTTCTCAGGAAGATTTGAAAAATCTCTTGGCCTTAACAGGCTTTGAGGTGATTCGTCAAGGGTCTCGCTTTATTGCTCCCAAAAAGATTCCTTTCGTCGCCACTGGGATTAACCGTTATTTAGGGCGTATTGCTCCTTTTGATCAGTTAGGTCTGACCAGCTATGTGATCGCACGACCCGCCTATTTTCAGCCGGAAACCTTGATAGATCATAGTTATTCTGTGTCTGTAGTCATTCCTGCTCGCAATGAAGAGGGCAACATTGAAAATGCCCTCAGAAGACTACCAGCGATGGGTTCTAAAACGGAAGTGATCTTTGTCGAAGGAAATTCTACGGACAATACATGGGATGAGATCCAGCGCGTTGCAGAAGAATATAAAGACCGTTGGGACATTTCTTGTTTTAAGCAGTCAGGAAAGGGCAAAGCTGATGCCGTCCGTAAGGGATTTGCCCATGCAAAAGGGGATATCTTGATGATTCTGGATGCGGACCTTACCGCTCCTCCAGAAG
>JBAUTB010000182.1:0-39314 GCA_049582005.1 Gloeobacterales cyanobacterium
GAGATATATAATGTATTCCCTACCTTAATGCCTGGGCAGTAGTGGTACTTTTCATATAAGATTTCCATCCCTTGGGGAATAATAACTTCACGAGTATTCACGATCTAAGTAGCTCCACGCTTTTTAAACTGACTCTTCCCCTTTTAACCTCTCATTGCAGTGACAATTGAGCGCGCAGCATCGGAAAGCAACCAGCTATCAGCAGTAGGTGTCACGAAATCATAGCCCTTAGCGAACAGTTCGCGACCTCCTGCGACAGTGCGACTGACACCCCCAAGCCAACAATCGGATCTGGAGCGAACTATCGCTTCAGCTTCCGCCATCAGCCGGTCAAGTTCGAAATTATTGTAAGTTCCTAACTTAGTCAGTGCAGCAAAATCATCCACGATGTCTGCCATCAGATCGCCTGCTCCTAAAACTACCATGTCGATACCGTCAACTGCGGCAATTTGCCCAACATTCTCGAATCCTCGACGAGTTTCGACGATAACGGCGATAAGTAGGTTCTCCCGATAATTGGCAGGATACTCTAGCTCTGCCAAACCCCAGTTGGCTGCTCGGCACTCCGGATAACCAACACCTCGGTGTCCACCATGAGGTCGATAGCGGGTTGCGGCGACAATGGCTCGCGCTTCATCTGCTGATTCTACGGTCGGGACGAGCAGACCTTCCACGCCCATGTCCAATGCTCGCTTGATATAGACTGGATCGTGTGAAGGCACACGCAAAATGCAGGTAACATCTGTCGCCTGGGCAGCGCGAAGTTGCTCTACTAAGATACCCATGTCCGTAGTGCCATGTTCGTGGTCGATGATAAAGGCATCGAACCCACACATAGAAAGAAGTTCGATTGAGTCACCATCTGAGAAAAAAATCCAGCAACCGATTGGTTGAGAATTAGTTTGGAGCATTTTCTTTAGTCGATTAGGTCTGAACATAATTCATTGTCCTAAATACTTAGCCCCAGTCTATCTTGTTCAACTTTATCAAATAAAGAGGTTATATTCATGAGCCAACCTAAGTTATTAGATTGTCATTAATAGTTGCTTTATCGCATCCGCTCCTCTTGTATCAGAGTGCGTTTATCGATTTTATTATCCTTAAACCAGTGCCAAGTACGAGTGCGATAATTATTGCAGGGACTAATTTGTATCATTTCGTATAAACTCATGCCTGGCACTCCTTTATAAGAAAAATACAAAATAATTGTGGCATCATCTACTTCCCATGCCTTGCCATTAATGCGTTCCGTGTCAAACCATAATACTTTATCCCGATAATTTCCAGGAAATTTGTGCTCTTCTTTCTTACCATCAGACCAACTATAGCGATTAGTTTGGTAATAGGAAACAGGACCCTCTGTAGGAAATTCGCAAGTTAAGTGAGATTCATGGCGATCGAGGATATTTCCATGTGGATCGACTACTATATATGTCCCTATCCAATCACCTTCATGGCGGGCAAGAACGGGCATTTCTTCTCGAATGGAAGTCATGATCGCACTCCTTTTATGTACAGCATTGACAATGATTATATAAACATCATGATACCTATCAATAATTCATTTCCAGTCTAAGCAGCATTATTTAACAGGTTATATCCTAATCAATCGTTAAACCACCAAGGATCGGGAACGGAATTTGTTTTCAGCAAGAAAGCTTTTTTGCGCATAAACCTCGTCAACGCAGCCGCTCCCATGCGCGAACCCCCTAAACCAGAATATTTGAAAGAATTTTTTTCTCCCTCGTAGATCAGAGCCGTAAGCCCTGCATCATTAATAGAGATAGCACCGGCATCTATCTGCTGAGCAACGTCTAAGGCTTCTTGTTCTTCTCCTGCAAATATTGCTGCACTGAGTCCGTACATAGTGTCGTTCGCCAGCTTAATAGCTTCTTCTACTGTAGAAAAAGACATTACGGGCATAATGGGGCCAAATGTCTCTTCAGTCATCACTTTCATGGAGTGATTTACCTGAGTCAGCACGGTCGGACGACACCACCATCCGCCATCCTTATCTTCTACTTTCCCTCCACAGCGTACAATAGCCCCCTTATCTATAGCGTCTAGCAAATGGTCGCTAATAATTGCTGCTTGTCTCTCCGCAATAATCGGGCCAATTTCGCCACTTTCAGCGTTGGGGTAAGCTAATTGTAAGTGTTCGGCTTTGGTGACTAATCGGTCTACTAATTGTTCAAAACTAGATTCAGCAACATAAATACGTTCAATAGAAAGACATGACTGCCCAGTGTTGACAACTGAACCCCACAAAATTGCTGATGTGGCTAATTCTAAATTGGCCGATGGCAGCACGATCGCGGGGTCTTTTCCCCCTAATTCTAAAAAAGCTGGAATAAAGCGTTTAGCTGCTACTTCAGCGACCTTTCGCCCTGTTGCTACACTGCCTGTGAAGCAGATTAAATCCACATATTCGATTAAAGCAGCTCCCGTCTCACCTCCTCCCTCCACAAAAGTTAATATGTCCCGCAAGTAGGGAACGGCATCAATCGCCTTCACCAACGGTGCTACGAAGCGGGAAGCGATTTCACTGGGTTTGGCGATGACGGCGCAACCCGCCAATAATGCAGGAATGGCGTCGATTGTAGACAGTAAGAGCGGAAAATTCCAGGGGCTAATCACCCCAACCAGGGTATAAGGAACCGCAGATTGTTTTAGTTTGATAAAGGGGATCGCGGTGTCTTTTTTAGATGCTTGCAACAACTCTGGGGCCAACCTACACCAGCGGTCGATACTAGAGAGAAACGAGTCAATTTCTAGAACTGAAATGGACAATCTTCCCGTATCATTTACCAAAGCTTCCGTCAGGCGGTTACGCTGAGACAATACAGATTGCTTCAAGTGCTTTAACGCTTCAATCCGACCTTCAACACCAATTTGTTGCCAGTGCATTTGTGCTTTACGCAAGCAGAGACATCGCTGTTCAAGCAGATTCAGCGGTGGTGGCACCACTACGTAATCAAGTTTTCCGGTTCGGGGATTGCGGACTTCTATGGGTTTAGTCATTGTATTTTTATGTGCCTTGCCCCAATAGTCAAATTATCCCTAGTTCGGCTAAACGCTGGATTGTTGCTTGCTGTTTTTGTAGGAAGTGTTTGCGGTCTACTTCTTGCTCCAGCATCGTATTAGCGGGGTAGAAGTGTGACTGATTGTAACTTTCTGCGTAGAGTTCAAAGCGCTGGCGTGCAAGTAAATTATTTAACCCCGGTCGGCGACGGTAGCGACGCAAAGCAGCCAAGTCAATTTCTGCAAACGCTGCCATGCTCTCGCCTGTAGCTGTCTCCGCTAAGACTATTCCTCGATAATCAAGAATTTTAGAGCCACCATCGGCAGAAGCAAGGGGGATGGGGATATTGGCAATGCCTGCTGTATTGGCTGAAACTACGTATGCCATATTTTCTACGGCACGGCTTATTTTAGCAGCCTCTTTTGGCGATCGCTCTTTGCCATAAACTTCTGAGGTGGAGTGCAAAAAAATCTCCGCACCGCGCATTGCCAGACATCTTGCTACTTCTGGATACAAGATCTCTTCCGATGCTAAAGCGGCCAAATTACCGATCGCCGTCTTGGCAACCGGAAAAACGCCCTCTAAGCCGTAGCAGTCCAGATACTTATCCCAGACGTCGTGCGGTGTCGGAGCGAACATAGAATTTAACCGCCGATACCGCAGCACCATTGATCCACTGGGGGCGATCACAAAGCATGTTTGGAAGTACAAACCCGGAAAGTTGGGGTCGAGTTCATAGGCATTACCCGCCAAAAAGATATTATGTTTTTGGGCAATTTTACCGAGTGCTTCATACTCAGCACCAGCCATTTCTAAACAAGCTTTTTCCGCCCATAAAGCTAGAGATTCTCCGAGGGGAAAACCTGTGAGGAAATATTCTGGCAGAACGATTAAACGACAGTCAGAGCCAATAAAAGCAATACTGGCAGCAATTTGTTGTGCCAAGCGGTCGATCGTCTTTTGCATCAGAGAAGAGGTTTCAGTGCGATCGCGTGCCTGATTTACCGCATGACACGTTACCTGGAGTGCTAAGGCTCGGAATGAATCAATGTTATTGGATTCTATAGCGTTCACAGGGCAAACAAGTATTGTTATTTATATGATAAAACTGTTTGCTACACAGCCACATACTTTTTACCGATTCAGGTTATGACTCAGCAATTATCAACTGCAATTGAAGGCATTTATGAGGTGTGTATTGGCGTTCCAGAACCCATCTCTGCGATTCAATATTGGGAGCAATTTGGCTACCGCATTGGCCAAGTCGGTGAATTGTCAGCAACAGCATCTAAACAATTATATGGTGTGAATTCTGCTTTGTGCTCGATTCGCCTCGCTCATCAAAATGCCGATCATGGTTTGATTCGTTTGATGGTTTGGCAAAATCCTATCAATGAAGGTTTGGGGATGGGGTCGATGAAAGTTAAGGGAAATCGCTGGGCAACAACCCTAACAGAGGATGCATTGAATATTTTAAATCAGGTTGAGGAAGCTGCCAAAGCGGGGTTGTCTATTAAATACACTAACCCTCACTGGGAAATTATCTACAACAAGGAAAGGAAAAGCCGTCCTTTCATCGATCCAGCTATTGGGGTGCGCGAAATGTTGATACTGCAACCCTTGACTAGACAAGTGCTGTTTCAACGGTTTGGCTATACCTTGCCCCATTATGGACAAATCAATAAAAACGCAGCTTTTAAAACTAGCCAATTTACCCACATGGGCATGGTAATTCAGGATGATTGCAAAGAAACGCTCAAGTTCTATGAAGAAGTTTTAGGTTTACTGCGTGTACGTGATGATGTTGAGACTAGCTATGAATCCTCATTAGCAGGCCGAGATATTTTTGATTTGGAACCAGGTGAAAAGTTCTTCGTTACTGCCTTTGACGATCCGCGCTCATCAAAAACCGACATTTCGGCAGCACGTTCTGGAAGACTCTACATCATCAGATTTCCGGATTCTCTAAAGTTAGAGTCGCAGTTCGATCGATCGCAACCAGGGTGTTTGGGGATGTGTTTGTATACCTACCGCGTCGATGGTTTAGAGATATATGGCAATCGGCTTATAGCAAATCAAGCTCAAGCTATTACAGATATCATCAGCAATGAGTTTGACGAGAAGAGTTTGTCCTTTGTCACACCAGATGGTTATTTTTGGACGTTGCTAGAAGCTTAGGGAGCATTTGTAAATTAAATTCTATCCATAATCAAAATCAATATTTTTTCAACTCGTAAATTTAGGCATTTTGTCAGAAGTAATCCTGAGCGATAACGTAAATTTGCCATCAGATCATAAACACCATCTAGGTTGGCGAAGATAATCTTTATTTCGTTACGCGTAGGTATGATTAGAACTCTCTCTGGACACTTCCCATGCTCAATTTGTCGATAAAAGTACAGTAAAATCACGGCCAGAAATAAATTTGCTGCGCTTACACAGTAAGAAGCTGAATTATTGTCGGCACGAGATTACGAAAACTTAAAGTGTGCTTAACCCTGTGCTAATCAAAGGCTGATAACTTCTGGTGTTGGTTTACCAAAAACAAATCACTGGAGCTTGAAGAAGTTATCTAATGAAAAATCTAATCAAGAAGACTTGTACTGCCTGTGCTCTTACTGTCTCCGCTGTCATGCTCGCCGGCGGAGTTATTCCTGCGCTTGCCGAACAAATCCAGCAGGGCCGGAGCAGCTCACAGACGCCGTATGTGTTGCCTTCAGAGCCGGAGGTTGAGACAAAATCGATCCTTACCGTCGGCGACTCCGTCGACGGCTATCGGATGGTTGGAATCCCCGACGGTCTCGGGGCGTTCGACAACGGTGACAGAACATTCACCCTGCTGATGAATCATGAACTCGGCAACACCCTGGGTACTGTCCGCGCTCACGGAGCGAAGGGCGCGTTTGTTTCGAAGTGGATCATCAACAAGAAAGACTTGAGCGTACTCTCCGGCGGCGACCTGATGAAGGAGGTGTACCTTTGGGACACGGATACCCAGGCGTCGAAAATCACCCCTAGTACGTTCGCGTTCAACCGGTTCTGCTCCGGCGATCTGCCGAAGGTGTCTGCGTACTACAACCCGACGACCGGCCGCGGCACGAAGGAACGCATTTACATGCACGGCGAGGAAGGCGGTAGCACCGGGTACCAACTGGGGACTGTCGTCACAGGCCCTAATGCTGGTAAGAGCTACATCCTCGGCAAGTTCAACCTCACTACCAACGGGTCCGGATTAACTGGCGTCGGAGCATGGGAGAACGCTCTCGCCAACCCCTACCCACAGAACAAGACCGTCGTCATCGGCAATAACGACGGCGGCACCGGCATTATGAACAACTCAGTGGCTGTGTACGTCGGCACCAAGCAGAAAACCGGCAGCGAGGTGGACAAAGCTGGATTGACCAACGGCACCCTGAAGTTCGTGAACGTGGCCGGAAATGCCGCCGAGATTGCCGACGCCACCACCCGGGCCACGAACATTACCAACGGGACCCGTTTCACCCTGGACAGCTCCGCTTCGACCACCTTCTCCCGGCCAGAGGACGGAGCCTGGAACCCGCGCAACCCGAACCAGTTTTACTTCGTGACGACCGATCGGTTGGATACAGTGAGTGACGGCGTCGGTATGCAGATCGGGCAGACTCGTCTGTGGCGGCTCACCTTCGACGACATTAAGAATCCGGATCATGGTGGCACGATCGACCTGCTCATCGACGGACGTACCGTGAATGGGCAGAAGGTGAATATGTTCGATAACATCACTGTCAATGAGAAAACTGGCCAGATTGGTCTGCTGGAGGATGTCGGTAACGCTGCCCATAATGGCAAAGTGTGGCTCTACGATCCATCCACAGACGTTCTGGTGCAGGTAGCCAAGCACGACCCGGCACGTTTCGGAGACATCGGTGTCTCCGAAACATCCCCGTTCAACCAGGACGAGGAGACCTCGGGCGTCATCGACGTCTCGTCCATCCTCGGTGCCGGCTCCTACCTGCTGGTGGATCAGGCACACTACAAGATCGACGACACCAACCCCAATGGCTTCCTCACCCCAAGCGAGTTAGTTGAGGGCGGGCAGCTAATGATGATACGTATCCCGGTCGCGCCGACGGGCGAAGGTGAACAAGATGACCGTGACGCTGAACAGCGTCGTGCTCCAGGCCAAAATCGTTGACTCTGAAACAGACCGAGGGCGGTAGATTCCCCTCGACCGTCCAGTTTGTCTCGGTGGTCGGCGGCCAGACGTTGGTGACCCCTTGGGTTCGCTGGTCCAGGACAGTTGGTTAGTGTTCGACCTGCACTACCAGCGGGGAAAGAAGTAGTCGTTAAAATTAACTGACGTCTTCTCAGAGGAAAAGGCTTCGGCTTGTTATAGCGAAGCCTTTTCTGATTCCTTGTGTCTAGCCTCATGGATTGGACCGCGACGATTTAGTGGACACTCCAGGGCAAACGCATATTGTCAATGAGGACAGTTTTCTAGCCTGTTCTTACAACAAATCCCAATTGCTTATGCCTTATTGACAATTTCACCGCTGTCCAGAAGCCTCAAACCTCGATTATGTCGTTGCACGAAAATTTATATGCGTTTGCCCTGTTCGTAATGTCAGCATCATCTTTGCAAACTCTTGCCTAAGCAGCGCTTGCTTGTATAGGACGGTCGATATACACTGATGCTTGAGTTTATTTTATCTGCCGCTTTTGAAGCGCAGGCCATTATACTGCCAGGCTATCAGTGGGAGCACAACTTGAAGGTAGTCTTTGAGACGAGATCGTCAAGTAACCAAGTTAAATCTCTTCTGATTGTGGTAAGGGAAAAGTCTCTCCCGCTAAGTAAGCATCAAAGTACTTTTGAAAATACAGCCACGAGGTAAAATCTTCTACCTCTAAAAAAGATTCTGGTGCATTTTTATATAGAGGTACACGGGTATTGATTTCATCTTGAAGTAGTTGTGGCAATTCAGTGAAACCAGTTACTTTGCCTCCATACGCACTGTAGATTAGTTGACCTGGACGATCCCCCATTTTCATCCAAGGAACCCATGGACCAATCCGATCCCAGTAAAGCTGTAGTTTAGAAACCGAGAGAATTTCGGGATTTAATAGTTCTTCAGTCGGAACGGTTATTTTAAACAACTCGGCTGACTGATAAATTGGATTTGGGCTGTAATCGGCAAATTTTGGATCTGTGGCGAGAGGATTGGGGTAAGTAGAAAATAGGTCAAACACAAAGGTTGTACTGTCTCCATCTACCTGTGCAGCAAACTTTCCTTTAAAATGACCTTGTACTGGATTGTTGGCAACATGCATTACGGTAAGTAATTCTCCCGTCCAGGGATTTTCCCACTTCCGCAAAATTTCACCCGTGTCTGGGTGAAGGTAGTAAGTCAATTCCCTGGAGGTAAAATCCCAGCAACCCTCTTCTGTGGGAATACACCTGCTGACATTCATCCCTACCATCTTAAAGAGGCGATTTCTCTTTTCACCGGGCACAAAAGCGTAAATTGCTCCCGTCCAGATTAAGAAAGTCGATTGGTTTTGATCGAGGGATGAGCGCGTCTTAACCCAGTGTTGGGCATCAAATTCTTGGATTTCAGCGCTCATCTTCAGATTCCTCGGTATTTAGCGAAACAAAACATAGTGAAAATTGGAGTGGCAAAAATTTGAATCACGATTATCTTCTCAAAGTTCTGATTGGATAAGATGGGTTTGCCCTGGTCCCCACCCATGTTAGTATCTCTTCAATTCGATTTACCATCGCTACCAAAGTATTCTCGATAGCCACAAATCTTGTCTCCTCGCACATCAAAGGACACAGCTATCCGATTTTTATAAGGTTCGCTCCGCATCATTCCCTCATCTCGGAATTCAAACACAACCGTAGTCTCATTGCTGGTAACGCGCTCTAGGCTAGTCATTTTAATTGTTCCACCAAACACTTCCGAGACGTATTGAAAAAAGTCTTTAGCCTTCTCTTTGCCAACATTTAACCCGTGATAGGGTCCCACGGGAAACCAAAAAGTAAAGTCTTCTGTGAGTATATCTAACATTGGAGTCCACTCTTCTGTTGCCAAACCATGCTTTAAGTTTTCAAACGCCTGATGAGCAACTTTTAAAGTATTTTCTTTTCCTGCTATCATTACGAGCACCTTGAACTTTAATATGTCGCACCCTTGGAGTTTGGCTATTCCTTATCCGTTGCGGGAGATGATTGTCTTGCTTAGAGCCTGTGTGTAAAGTTTCCGTTACGAGGAAACAACTTTCTGATTAGTCAGTGAAAGGCTTAGGCATTAAGCGACACATAGTAGCATAAATCAAAGTTTCAAAGGTTTGGCAGAGTGGTTCTAGGTATGAATAATTTCTGTAAAATTCAGGCATATTTTAAGATTTAGCTTGTAGGTTTGAATTAGATTTAGCCTTATATCCGTCTTAAAGGGGGGGATATTATGAGCACTGAACTTGCTACTCCTATAGCCGACCTTGATACTCTACGTCGTGCTCTCGAGCAGAGTGATGCAGAACTTCTTATAAGTCTCTACACTGATGACGCTGAACTGAAGATTGTTGACCGCAACCATCCTCCCAGTAAGCCCTTTATTTTGCATGGAAAGGAAGCTATTGCTGAATACCTCCAAGATGTCTGTGGTCGGGAAATGACCCATCATCTCGAACAGGCTGTTGTAGGCCAAGAGCACATAGCCTATACAGAAGCTTGTCAGTACCCTGATGGAACCCGTGTCCTATGTACATCGATGCTTAACCTAAAAGCAGGAAAGATCGCTCAGCAGCTCGATGTCCAGGCTTGGGATGAATAGTCCAAAATTCATGTCCAGTCTCACTCTCTGATTGCGGTGAGAGAGGGGTTAGGCGTTGCCCTGAGACTTTGGCGTAAGCGGTTCGGCTGAGCTGACCGTCGAAGCCTCAGTCGAACGCTTGTCGAAGAGGGAAAGGTTTTTGCTCTAGCTGTAGATCTAGGGGTTGATGGGGATTGATCCAGATACCTGTTTCTTGTGCGCTGAAGTTCAAAGCGATCACGTTGGGAGTTTGAGGATTGCCCTCGGGATTAGCGGTAAGCCATAGCACAGTAGCTTTTTCGGTGAGTCTTGCAAAATCTGGAAGTTCTCCTCGTGTGAAGGTTACTTCAGCCAAAGCCTGAAGCACCGCTTGCTCCTCTTGTAGAAGAATTTCCTCTCCAGTGCTCACCGCAATATCAATTCCTCGTCTCTGTCCGTAGAAGAATAAAGCGGCAGTAGTTTCTACCGCTTGTTCAAAGCGTTCTGCCTGCCAATGCTCGGGTCGATTATCGAGCACCAGTACAACAGACTCTTCGCCTTCAGACTGTTCCAATTCTCGCGTATACAAAGACCCTAATCGTGCACTGGTTCGCCAATGGACATTCTTGATCGGGTCGCCCCATCGATAGGGACGTGCCGATTTGGTAATTCCTTCATTGGCGTTATCACGCCAGGAGCGGCCGGTCTCAAATTCTTGGCCTTGGTGACCGATTTGGTCCAAGAGTGGGCACCGCTTCAACGCTAGAACGCGGGGGTATACAGTTACTTCAGCGGGAGCGATGAGGATTTTTTTGCGCCAAAAGAGGCCCATGGGGGCGGCTGTTCTGAGGATCACCTGTTGCCAGCGATAGAGTCCACGCTGCTTGGGGGTTACGGTATAGACCCAACGGTAGGTTCCCCTTAGCTCTTCTAAAACAGAACAGGGTTGATCGTCCACCAGAAGCTTGGGAAGTTCATCGATTATTTCAAGCAATTGGCGTTGGCCGGAAGCTTGGAAGGTAACCGCCATTTGGAGGTCTTCCCCAACTGAGACAGGAAAAGAGGCATCCCGCCGCACTTGGATATTTCTCAACTCCCATCCTGGCAGCACAGCGGCGAGGGACATCAAACCCAAACTTAAGCCACTGATGACATACAGCCAACCAGATAGGGTGTTGGTCGCCGCCGCAAAGAAGAACAGCGTCAGAGCGATCAATACGAGAGTTGCAAAGGTTGGCTTTGGTAGTTTGGTTTCCCACATGATGCCTGCTCTTTTCTGCTGTTTTACCAAGTGTGCCCGATTGAGGGTAAGCTGCCACACCAGGCAGGGGTCGGGTCTTGACGTTGTAGACCATATTTGCGATTCATAAACGAGAGATTAACTTAGCTCCCTGTCCAGTTTTTGGGATCCATCTCCCTCCGCACTCATACACATCTTGGAACCTACAGATATCCCCCTTTCAGCAATATCTAAACGTTGAGAGATAGCAAAATTTTCTGCCCGACAGGGTACACAGCCCTTAGACTACCGCATATCTTCCTACAGTAGAAATATGGCTTTTCATCGTGCTAGCGGCGTACTCCTCCACCCCACCTCTCTCCCCAGTCCCCACGGAATTGGAGATCTAGGCAAAGCTGCCTATGAGTTTGTAGATTTCTTGGCTGCGGCCGGTCAGATGATTTGGCAAATTCTGCCGCTTGGCCCTACAGGTTTTGGGAATTCACCCTATATGTGCTTTTCGGCGATGGCAGGCAATCCTTTACTGATCAGCCTGGAATCGCTCTGTGAGCAGGGGCTAATAGAAGTAGAGGATTTGGAAGTATTGACAGAACTTCCCCTGGGAAAAGTTGATTTTAATCGGCTTATTCCACTTAAGACTGTACTACTACAAAGAGCCAGTGAGGCCTTTAAAGAGAGAGCCAGCCGCGAGCAGATGGATAATTTTATGCATTTTTGTAGTCAGCATGTGCACTGGCTCAATGACTACGCTTTGTTTATGACCTTAAAAGACAACCTCAAAGAGGAGGAATGGAGTGCGTGGGGCGTCGGTCTGGTGGAACGAGAACCAAAGACGATAGAACGTTATGAACGGCTCTATCGCGGAGAAATTTTCTGCCATAAATTCATGCAGTATATTTTCTTTGAGCAGTGGAAAAAACTGAAACACTATGCCAATCAGCGTTCTATTTCTCTCCTCGGAGATATTCCGATCTATGTCGCCTATAACAGCTCCGATGTATGGGCACATCCAGAACTCTTTTATCTAGAAGAAGATACCTATAAATCCACCCATGTTGCAGGGGTCCCCCCGGATTATTTCAGTGAGACAGGACAGCTTTGGGGCAATCCCCTATACAACTGGAAAAAGCTTAAAGAAACGGGTTACAGTTGGTGGATTGATCGGTTTAAGATGATGCTCAATTACGTGGATATGATCCGCGTAGACCATTTCCGAGCTTTTGAAAGTTATTGGTCCGTGCCTGCTTCAGAAACCACTGCGATAGATGGAGTCTGGGAACCAGGACCTGGTGAAGACCTCTTCATAGCACTAGAAGAAAAACTCGGAACCCTCCCCATTCTTGCAGAAGATTTAGGAGTGATTACCCCAGAAGTAGAAGCCCTCAGAGACCAGTTCCATTTTCCAGGCATGAAGATTTTAGAATTTTCCTTTGGCTCTGGGGCTGGCAATCCTTATCTACCCCATAATTATGGCCGTAATTTTGCGGTATACACAGGCACCCACGATAACGATACAGCCGTAGGTTGGTTTAATAAGCTATCGGAAAATGAACAAGAATCGGTGAAAAAATACCTCGGTCACTTTAGTCCTGACGGTATTCATTGGGACCTGATCCGACTTGCCTTTATGTCCATTGCTGATCTGGCGATCATCCCCTTACAGGATTTATTGGGGTTAGATACCCAAGCTCGGATGAACTTCCCTAGCACTACAGAAAACAACTGGTTATGGCGGTATCAACTAGGAGACCTCAATGAAAACCTAGCTGAAAGATTAGGAGAGTTCTCTCTAACCTATGGACGCATTTCTCAGGAAGCCTTAGAAAAAGGCAAGAAGAAAGAGCACACCCAAGAACATCATCACCAAAATCATGAGTAAAGCACTATGGTCATTCAGATAGGAATCGTGGGGACTGGATTTGGAGAAAAGGTCTATATTCCAGGCTTTCAAGCTATTCCCAACGTAAAGATCATGGGCATATGGGGAAGGAATTCAGCCAAGACGCAATCCCTTGCCGAACGCCAGGATATCCCGCTGGTCTTCGATACTGTTGAGAAAATGGCTCAGCATCCAGACATTCATGCGATCGCTATCAGTACTCCTCCCCATATGCACTACGAACAATCCATGACCGTTCTCAAAGCCAATAAAGCCTTATTTTGTGAAAAGCCCATAGCCTTGAATACGGCTCAAGCGCAAGAAATGCTCAATTTAGCTGAGGCAAATCATTTGGTTCATGGAGTCGATTTTGAATTTCGAGCAGTCCCGCACTGGCAATATCTAAAGCAACTCCTGGAAAGGGAAACTATTGGCCCTATTCGTTTTGTAGAAGTTGCCTGGCAAGTAGAAGGCAGAGCAGACGCCAAGCGTGCTTGGAATTGGTATGCAGAGAAAGAAAAAGGGGGAGGAGCTTTAGGAGCCATTGGTTCCCATTGTTTTGACTATTTGGAGTGGTTATTTTGCCCTATTGCACAACTCAGTGGCCAACTTTCAACTTCCATCAAAGAACGTCCGGATCAAACAGGAGCTTTAAAGTCTGTAGACAGCGATGATACCTGTAACCTCCTCCTGGAATTCATGGATGCAACCCCCTGCGTTGTTTCCTTAAGTACAGCAACCTGGAGGGGACAGGGCCATTGGATACGCATCTATGGTGAATACGGAACTTTAGTGTTGGGAAATGATAATCTTTTGGACTACATCCATGGGTTCAAGCTTTGGCTGGCAAAACCGGGAGAAGATTTAGTAGAACAATTCATCCCCCAAAAACTTCAGTTTGTTCATTCCTATCCTGATGGTAGAATTGCTGCCTTCATCGGGATGGCTGAACGATTTATCCACAGCATAAAGACAGGAGTTCTGATGACCCCTTCTCTAGAAGAGGGCTTACGGTCCCAAGTCCTCATCGATGCCACCCATCAGGCCCATGAACAGAAGATCTGGGTTTCTGTTTAGATTTATGGCTGATCGCTTGTGCCGCTCTAAGACTTCTCTGTTCCATACAATTTATACGCGGTCGTGGCTAACCAGAGGATGAGCTTTATTTGCCCTGTTGCTTCAGTTTGGCAGAAAAGCATCTGTAATAATACGCATATATCTAGAGATCGGCATACGGTGAGATTGAACGTAGCTCATGGCCCCTAACTCAACCTAAGTAAGACGGCATCCGTATTTCTGAGCGCTTTTTGGCTCCTTGTGCGCTCATATGCCCACTCGAAGTATCTGTATTTACCATCTTGTTTTTTTTTAGTATTCAGACGACGCTGACAACTGAGCTACCTAATTTATGGAAACCAAGATGCAGGAATCATCAAGCACCTGCTTACACCAACAAAATATCAATCTTTATATAGGGACTGACAAATGTAAGCAATCCATGCATACTATATGTAGCGCAAATAGCACCCTAGGCTGCCAAATATCTGTCGAGCTTGTACCCTAGGGTGTAGTGGTCCCCAATCAGAACTATCTTCTATGACCCAAGCCCCTTCAACTCCAATCTACCCCCTGATGCAGAGGCGCTTATGCAGTAATTGCGGAGCGTGCACTCAATCCCATCATGAGGCTCAAGTTGAAGACATTTGTGGCTTTCAAACAGATGTTGTGACCCCTCTGGAGCCAAAACTGCACGGAAGACCCCGCGATCTCAGTTCAGATGAAGCTTACTTCGGCGTATTCCAGAAAATGTATGCTTGCAAACTGAAGAATCCAAAAGAAGGTGCTCAGACCAATGGCACCATCACGAAGATTCTAGAACGGCTTCTAGAGCAGGGGAAAGTAGACGCGGTCTTAGTCACTCAGAAAAACAGTAACAATACAGGCACTCCTATCCTGGTCCGCAATAAAAGAGAACTGGAGAACTGTAAAGGCTCTCGCTGGGATATGGTTCCGCTTCTGGATGCAGTCCCTGAGATACAAAAACAAGGCATCAAGCGTTTGGCTGTGGTAGGTGTTGGTTGCCAAATTTCTACTTTGCGGGCCTTGGAAGCTCAGCTAGGTCTGGAGAAGCTCTATGTCATTGGTCTGGTCTGTACCGATAACATGACAGCCCCAAATTGGAAGCGGTTTATTAAAGCGACCAGCCGTACTCCTTGGTCTGTCCGCAAGTTGGAATTTATGCCAGATTTTCGGGTTTGGTTCTGGCATGATGATGGGTCTATCGAAAAAGTTAGTTACTTTGAGCTGAGGATGGACAAACTCCAGGACTGTTTCCCTGATGCTTGCCTTTCTTGCTTTGACCAAATGAATGCCTTAGCTGACCTAACGGTAGGCTATATGGCGGTTCCTCTGGCTTGGCAATGGCTTCTGGTGCGTAACCAAAGAGGACAGGAACTTTTTGATTTGATTGCGGCAGACCTAGACCACACGGAATTTGTTGATAGTGGCGATCGTATTGATGCGATGAAGCGGCTTTTGAAATACCTAGGCAAACCCCCGACTGTATTACCGCGACTCTTGGCTCGTATTCTTGATAATCGTATTCAATCCTCTGGACCTAAGGGCTTGGAATTCGCCCGCCTGGTGGTAGAGAACAAACAAACCCGCAATTGGTATTTCCTAAAGCAAAGATTTCCAGAGAAATTAGCTAAGATTCTCCCTCCGCATACACAGCAAATTCTGGATCGTTACAACCTGAAGTAAAGTCTAGTCGTCCTTGTAGACCAACAAAATCGGAATTTCTGTTCTACCGTTGCAGTCTTGCTCAAGTGTTTTAGTAAAGCGGAGAACCCAAAAAAAATCTTGTCAGGGTTGAACCTGTAACCTATTTCCCATAGGCTGAAGGCGGGTATGCTCTTCACGCAGCAGATAGGAGGTTCTATGAGAGCAGTGTTGATGGCGGGGGGATCGGGTACGAGGCTGCGTCCATTGACCTGTGATCTCCCTAAGCCAATGGTCCCTATTCTCAATCGCCCAATCTCTGAACATATTCTCAACCTGCTTAAACGCCACGGCATTCAAGAAGTAGTCGCCACCTTGCACTATCTGCCAGATGCCATGCGAGAGTACTTTCGGGATGGCAGCGACTATGGAGTCAAGCTGACCTATGCCGTGGAAGAAGATAAACCGCTGGGAACCGCAGGCTGCGTCAAGAACATTGAAGCACTGCTCACCGAAACCTTTGTAGTGATCTCTGGAGACTCCCTCACCGATTTTGACCTTACCGCAGCTATCAAATTTCATCGGAAAAAAGGTTCTAAAGCGACCCTGGTCCTTACTCGGGTGCCTGATCCCCAAGAATTTGGAGTGGTCATCATCGACAAAGAAGGGCAAATTCAGCGCTTCTTGGAAAAACCTTCTGCCAGTGAAATTTTCTCCGATACAGTAAACACAGGCATCTATATCTTGGAACCCTCGGTCCTTCAGTATTTGCCCAAGAACAAAGAAGTGGATTTTTCCAAAGATCTGTTCCCGTTACTGATGAGCAAACAAGAGCCCATGTATGGCTACGTTGCCGAGGGATACTGGTGCGATGTCGGCAGCTTGGACACCTACCGGGAAGCTCAGTACGACGCCTTAGAAGGCAAAGTCTTGGTGGACATGCCTTATCAAGAATGGTCCAAAGGCATCTGGGTCGGAGAACAGACTACCATTGATCCCACCGCACACCTGGAAGGGCCACTCTTGATTGGGCGTAATACCCGTATTGGTCCTGGAGCCAGTCTCTTAGCAGGCACGGTCATCGGCGACAATGTAGTGATTGGAGCCAACTGTATCCTCGAACGGGCGATTCTCTGGAATGGAGTCATCGTCGGCGACGAGTCAGAATTGAGAGCCTGCACGGTCGGTAGAGGCATTCGGGCAGGCCGTAGAGTACGGATTATGGAAGGGGCGACCGTCGGCTCCCTGTGCACCTTGGGCGATGAAGCACAGATAAAGTCTGGGGTAAGGGTTTGGCCTAGTAAGAGAATTGAATCCGGCGCAATTTTAAATCTCAATCTAATTTGGGGGACCATGGCACAAAGGAATCTTTTTTCCCAGCGAGGGGTGACTGGGATCGCAAACGTTGAGATCAACCCCGAATTTGCCGTCAAGCTTGGTGCTGCCTATGGCGCTACATTTAACTTAGGGGCACAAGTACAAATTTCCCGTGATCAGCGTTCTATCTCTCGGATGGTTACACGCTCCCTGATTTCCGGTTTGATGTCGGTAGGGGTGAATGTCCAGAACCTAGATGCCACCGCCATTCCGATCGCCCGCTATTGTGCTCCCTTGAATGAAGTAGCTGGAGGTATCCATGTGCGTTTGCATCCAGAACGGCCAGACCACATCTTGATTGAATTCATGGATAGCCAAGGCATCAATATTTCCAAGGCTGCCGAGAAGAAAATCGAATCCGCTTTTTTCAAAGAAGATTTCCGCAGGGCTTTCATCGAAGAAATCGGAAATGTAAACTACCCAGCCAGAATGTTGGAATTCTACGGTGCTGGCTATGACAAGAACCTCAATGCAGAAGCCCTACACACCAGTGTTTCAAAAATTGTTATTGACTACGCCTATGCCGTCAGTGGGGCAGTATTGCCTATGCTGTTGGGCAAATTTGGCTGTGATGCCGTCATTCTCAATGCTTCCTTAACCCCTTCTGCCCCCACCATGGAGCAAAGAGAAGCCTTACTCAAACAGCTGAGCAATGTAGTAGAAGCGCTCCAGGCCAATTTTGGGGTGCAGGTAGGCGCGAATGGTGAGCAATTTATCCTTGTCGATGAGGTAGGCGAACCGATTCGGGATGAGTTGCTGACCGCGATCATGGTAGAGCTTGTCCTGAGTGCCAATCCCCGTGGAACAATCGTAGTCCCTGTGGAAGTATCGAGTCTGGTAGACCAGATTGTGCGTAGACATGATGCGCACTTGATTCGCACCAAGTCTAATCCTACTGCCATCATGGAAACAGCGGCTTCTGCTGAAAATGTGGTTCTTGCCGGTTCTGCAGCCATTGGGTTTATCTTCCCTGAGTTACATCCTGGCTTTGACGCGATGTTTGCCGTAGGTAAGCTTATTGAAATGGTGACCCTACAGCAGCGTTCCTTGCAACAAGTCCGGCAAGAACTACCTCCGTCCTATTACAAGCACCTAGCGGTTCGTTGCTCTTGGGCAGCCAAGGGCGCGGTTATGCGCCAACTGGTGGAAGACAACGATTCCAAAAGAATTGAGCTGATTGATGGAGTGAAAATCTACTATGGCGATGATGAGTGGGTTTTGGTTCTTCCAGATGCAGGGGACCCCTTCATACATATTTATGTCAACGCCAGTTCTAAACGCCAAACCGATGAACTGCTGCGTAAGTATAAAGAGAAAGTCAGTGCTATCTCCCGAGATACAGAAAATATATTGGAGCCGACGGGAGTTGCGGCTGATTAAACTATGAAAAAGGTTAACTAAAGGCTGGGCAATCCACGTTTGGTAAAGCGCGTTGTTAGGATAGGAAACGTGACTGGAACAAAATCAGGTTTGGAAGGTCTTAAAAACGAGCAATGCACATCACTCCACTTGTTCAAAGATTAACGACCACAGCCCTAGTTTTGAGTTTGTGGGCCATCCCGGTTATAGCCAAAGACACCCTGATCCCCATAGACACGGGAGCAGACCGTCTTGAAGTTCTGCTTATACAAGGCAAACCCATGGCAGTAGTTGGCTTGATGGAAGCTCAAGCCCTTGCGGTAGTGGACCTGAATAGCCAACAGCTGAAAGCGAAAATTCCGTTGGGATTTGAACCGATCGTCACCCGTGTAGATCCTACTCAAAATCGAGCCTATGTGGGCGGTATAAACAGCAATATCGTTGCCGTCGTAGACCTCAACAAAAACGAAGTTGTTCAAACTCTTGACCTCAAGGCTGGCGTTTTTGACCTGGACATTGATCCTGCCCACAAACTTTTGGTGGCGACCCATCCAAAAGCTGGTCAGATTTCCGTGGTTCGCTTAGATACGACCAAGAAAGATAAAGAGCAAATCCATACGATCCCTCTGCCCAATGCTCCTCTCGCCTGTGCCATCGACCAAGGTACAGGCAATATTTGGGTTTCTTTGGCAAGTAACGATGGTTTAGGTCTGGTCCTCGTCAATTCTGAAAATGGCGAACTGTTGGCTCGTTTGCGTTCAGGCAGCAACCCAGAGGACCTTGCTTTGGACACAAAGCATAATCGGGCAATATTGCTTAACTCAGGTTCTCAAGATCTCTCAATTGTGCCATTGAGCTTGGGTGGGGAATTTCGTTCGGTGGGATTAGATTGGAAGCCCACCCGTCTGGTCCTTTCTGAAGATGGCAAGTACGCTTATGTAACTTCTCGGGATAGTGACCGTATCCAAATCGTCGATCTGGAAGCAGGTAGAACCATTGGGAACCAGAAAGTAGGCAGTGCTCCCACAGGTATCGCTCGCTGGGGCGAAGGTTTAGTGTTGGTAGAAGCTGGAGCTAAGTCTCTCCATTGGATTACCAATCCGCTCTCGTCAAACTCGTCTATGGCCTCTTCCTCCAAGCCCACGCTAAGCAGTACCAAGTTAGCACCTACCCGCAAAGATATTGGGGCTGTAGCGGGACAGGTGACTGACTTAGCTGGAAAGGCAGTAAGCAAAGGGGCCCTCACCGTAGAGGGCAGGAAAGTACCGATTTTGCCCGATGGCTCTTTCTTACTTTCCCAGTTACCACCCGGCAAATATTTAGTGGATGTAGAAGTTCCAGGATTTCCTAAATTCACCACGAGGGTCCAATCTCGCGGTGGTTACGTGGCAACCAGTGATATCCAGCTTCCTCCTCGTTCTGATTGGGCCGCCAAGAAATTTACGATTAACCCATCCGTAGAGGGAGAAAACATTGGCATCCTGGCGGACGCTCCCCAGTACTCAGAGCTGTTTGCCCGTAGCTTGATGCCGCTGATGGATGAAAATCTGACCCAAAAACGCAAGGTCTTAGTGCTCAATGGTCCCTTAGGACCCGCTCCAGAATTTGCCCGTTTTGCTTCTGCGGTGGAAGGAATGAGCATAATTGACCGGAACAACCGCTACACTGCTGAGGTGGAAAAATTGAAGGCCCTAGGCCGCACCCTGGGGCTGAGATATATCGTCTTTACCCAAGTGCTGCATTCCCGAGGCTACGACCAGAAAGGGAATCCCTTTGTGAATTCGATCTTGAGGATGTTTGTGCCCGTAACTATTCCCAACTTCACCCCTAACCAGCTCAGGGTTCAGGGAAGCATTCTAGTTTTAGACCTACAGAAGACCAAGGTCGGAGAAAAAGCCAATTTCTTAAAAGTTCAAGGGCAAGATGATGTGGGAGGAGATCCCCTCTATGAGGAAGCCGCGGATGGTTTATTTCGCTTAGAAGTTCGCAATATGGCTCAGGAGGTAGTCAAGCAATGGCAACAAAGCAATCCATTCACAAGCTGATCGGGATGCTGTTGAGCTTGGGGCTGGCCGCTTTCTCTGCAACGGCAGCCCAAGCAGGCCCCGCTCGTCTGGTCGGTCAGGTAAAAGATGTCACCGGCAAACCCCTACAAGCAACCGTTCAATTGGGAGGGCAGGTCGTCACCACTGATAGCCGAGGGATCTATGAACTCAACAATCTGACGCAGGGACGCTGGCAAGTACAAGTCAAAAGTGAAGGCTACACCCCCGTAAACGCTCCGGTCTGGTTGGTGGAGGAAATGACCACGCCGCTGGATATTGCCTTAGAGGAAGCGGTAGTTCCCCGTGATTTGACCCGTGTGGGCATGATAGGGGTTGGCGCTTTACCCCATACCAATAAGTTGTCCCAACGCATGGCAGAGGAAATGGTACGCTTAGGCGCTTTTCCAGAAGTTGGCCCTCTTACCTTATTGCAGCCTCCTCTGCTCACGCCCATTCTCAAAAAGCTAGACCGTCCCCTCTATGAAATCTTAGATAAAGACATCATGAAGAAACTGGCGCACGGCAAAGCCAGTGAACAGCAGGTTCGAGATTTTTTTAGCTATGTTGGCCTCAAAGCGTTGGCCGTAGCTCGTGTGGACTATCTCAACCAATCGGAGAATCCTGAGGAGACTGAATTAAAGTCTCGCAGCCGAGTAGAACTGTGGGAGTTCAACAAAGATAATCATTTGACCGTCCGTGTACTGGCTGAGGCAGGACGCAATGAAAAGGAGGACCGCTTGATCAATCAAGACGAAGCATTGCAGCTCTATCAAGTACAGGTCACTCAAATGGCGGGAGAAATCGGTAAACGCTGGGAAGGCCAGAATAGTCCCTGGATCGCTTATCTGCCCAAAGGCACTACGCTGCCCACTCCTGGTTCGACTAAGGAAGTCACGGGTGAAGTGGTCCGGCCTAAATAGTCGCCTAGCTGGTAGACCTAGCAAATGGTAGATTAGAGATGGCCTGGTGTTACGGGTTTGCAACTCCGAACCGTGTCAGAGCTTGACCGCAGCAGCACTAAAGATGCTTGCATACGCCGTTGCTCCAGGCTCTAAGATTTTTCTCAACTGAATATGCATTCATCATCGGGGCCTTAACACAAGAAACGGTGGGTGTATTTCCGCCCAAGTCTAGTAGGTCTCTTGAGCCGTCAATTCCAGGTATTTTTTGCGGACCTCTTGGATATCCTGCCACATCAACCATTTAGGGCTCCCTGTTTCGCGGGATTGATTGCGCAAGAGATACGCCGGATGGAACATAGGCATCACCCAACGCTCTTCCCATTCTTGCCAGGTCCCCCGCACTTTGGTGATGCCCCTTTTCTCTTTCAGGATCACCTGCATGGCATATTTCCCGGTCAGCAGGATGATTTTTGGGTCTACCAAGCGAATTTGTTCGAAGAGATAGCCGCTACATAGTTCTATTTCTTTAGGAGAGGGGTCGCGATTGTCTGGAGGACGACACTTAAGAACGTTGCAGATATAGACATCTTCCTTGGGATCGAACTGGACTGATTCCAGGATTTTATCCAATAGCTGGCCCGATTTGCCTACGTAGGGCAGCCCCGTCTCATCCTCGTTCGCGCCGGGAGCTTCGCCGATGATCAACAACTTGGCCTTCGGATTTCCGCGAGAGACTACAGCATGGGTCCGAGTTTTGCCCAGTTCACAGCGTTGGCACTGGTTGCAATGGCTGGCTAGGGTTTCTAAATCCGGATAAATCCCGCGCGGGATAGGGATCTTGGCATCTAGAGGAATCTTTTGTAGATCGACCATAGGCTGAGAAGGTACGGGCGATTCGATAGAGCCAAACAGATCAAATTGTTCCATGAAGATCACAACCAGCGACTCTAATCTTTTAGCATTCACTGGGCCGTACGCACAGGTTATAACTGCTCTGCCTGCGTAGTCGTTCATGCTCACGATCTCGCCAGGCAGACATATTCACCTTCCAACAAAAGGCCATGCTCAAGAAAAATGCTCCAACAGGAACCCACAGCAGTGGCCTGAAACCTTGGTTAGACTTCTATCGCCCCTTCGCTCCGCAGAGTGGTCGAGGCAGCCAAAGCACCTCAGAATCAGCTTCTCCTGAAGTTTCTCCTCTAAACCTGAAAGGCCCACGCATTAGCGCTGGGGCCGAAGGCAATCAAAACCTTCCCCATTTTCGCATTCCCGATGAACTGCTTTCTGTACTACCGCCTAAGCCCCAAGAAATTGATATTGTCCCCATTATCCCGGAGTATTTCTTAAATGCTTGGTTTGCTCGCTATGATGCCAGCAATTCTTTGCAATGCCGTGGCAAGGGCGATGGAGAAACCCCAGGTCTAGAACGCAATCGCCAAACAGGAGTATGGACCGCAACCCCCCATCCCTGTGGTCGCAGCTGCCCTAGTTATGAACTGTACCTGGCTCAACGGGGGCAGCCAGCTTCGGAGCGCCAGCGAATCAAAGAGCAGTTTCAGCAGGAACATGAAAGGCCGATTGCGCTCTGCACAGGCTTAGAAGTCCGTCTACTTTTCCTGGTCGTTGGTCAGGATGGAAAACTCTATGGCCCGTGTGATTTGCGCTCCCACAGTATTTATTTCCTCAACGATGCCGCCGCTCAGGTCAAAGTCTTACTTCAGATGGAAGCAGCAGGACGCATTGACTTGTGGCGTTCCGTACTGACTTTGCACAAACATAAACAACGGGTGGGCTTGGCACAAGGCCCTAGTCGAGAGAACTACACCGTTGGACTGAAAGTAAAATATCTCTCGGTCCCAGGACTCTCCGTCCCAGCCCCGGAAACAGCGATAGACCGATTCATTCTGCCTGAATGGGAGGAAGTGCTGCTATGAGATAGAGTAGGCCGGAGGCGGTGCAACCATTTTATAGCCCTTCCCTCTTAAGGTTTACCAAGAAAATCTCGCTTACCCAGTTCTACGCCACAATGCCTGAGAATGTCATAAGCAGTCGTGACATGAAAATAGACATTAGGCAGAACAAAGTAAAAGAGATAGGGCAATCCCTCAAAATGCATGGTGTCGTCACCCACAGGAAGGGCAATTGACTTTTCATCTGAGCCATCAATCTGATCGGGTGTAAATGTTTCCAGGTAAGCGATGGTTTGCTGAAGACGAGCGATAAGTTCAGCAAAAGTCGTTTCCTTGTCTTCTATTTTTGGGGCTTCTAATCCTGCCAATCTGGCTACTCCTCTTCTCGCGCTATCTGAGGCGATTTGAACTTGTCGCCCTAGCGGAAACATATCAGGATAGAGTCGGCTGCTGATCAGTACGGATGGATCGATTTTTCTGGCTTCGGCATGGGTGGCACTCTTTTCCAGAATCGCCGCGAGATTATTCAGTGCGCGAAGGAGTGGTGGCACTGAGGCTTGATACATGGAAATTTTCATGGGCATTTCTCCTAAAAGCAGATTTCTAAGAATATTCTTGATTGACGGGGGACAAAGATGAGCTGCGGTCTACCCACGCTCAATATACAAACGTGAGTTCAGGATAAGGTCAAGCAATGGCGCTAGAGAGACATGGAAGAAATCTCCAAGCGCCACTTGTTTGTAGCACTAAATGATGTAGATCCCTTTTGGGGGTTCCAGTGCTGTTATCGGGAGTGTCAATGTTGGCTTCGTGGGAGGCGGCAGGATTACATTTTTTCTTTTTACCCCCGTACAGTGCAGAGATGAATCGGATAGAAGATGAGTGGCATCAATTAAAGACTCATGAGTTGGCAGGGCGAAGCTATGAGGATGAATATAAGTTGGTAAAGGGGATAATAGAGGGAGTAAAAGCGCGAGGAATAAGAAAGGGATATATAACCGAGCGTTATATTTTTAATTACACCTAGCTACTTACATATGTCCCATGTTAGCTCCTGCAGGCGAGAATACCGCTACCCAGGGGCCAAGGCCAGTCAGCTCATCGAGAAACTGGGTTACATCTAGTTGCGATTACTATAAAACACCAGGGACTTGACTTAGTATTCAGATAGCAGCCGCTGAATGATTAAGGAAGTGGTCATGTCCAGGAATTTTTTCGAAGATCTACTTGATGTACAGAACCTTGTATATCGATTCCGTTCCCTCTTCCTCGGAGGTCGATGGAGCGGACCGAGCAGTATTAAAGATAAACAACCAATTACGCCCCCTCCTCCCCCAAGGGCTCCTGGTCCGCAGCGTCCGGGAGCGGCTCCAGGCCAAGCACCACAAAGACCAGGAATGCCCCAGGCGCCCCAGCGTCCTGGTATATCACCTCAAGGCCAAGTACCGCAAAGACCAGGAATGCCTCCACAGCCTACGCCGCCTGTACAAAATCAACGTCAAACACCGCCAACTCCTGCTGAATCCATAGCGGACCAACAGATGAGACTACTCAAGTCAAGAGGTATGAGTTATTTTAATAATTCAGTCTCGATGTGGGTGAACCAACTCTATAGCAAAGTCAAGGCTTATTTTGAGAGAAGGAGCTAAGCTTGGTTCGCTATATAAAAGAATTTTCAGACTGTAAATCTTATTGGATATAGAGCAGTAGCAGTTATGGAAAAGCGAGAAATAAGCGCTACTCTCTCTGAACAGGCTCTCACCTTTAGACCGGGTAGGCCTCCTGTTTCCTTTGACGTTACTGTTATTAATGAGAGTGATCGTTTTGCTTCTTTTCAGCTAGAATTGATAGCCCCAGGAGCTGATCGAAACTTGGTTGGCCAATGGTATACACTCTCTCCAGAAGTTTCTACCAAAAAACCACCAGGCGACCGTACCCAATTCAAAGTAGTGATTACGGATGCTCCTATTTTGGGCTTTGTCGGGACGATCAACCTGACGGTACGCATCTTTTCCTCAGAACTGCGAGATGAACGCAAATATCTCCTGCGACTTGTGATTGAACAGGGGGGAGGGTCTACTCTTCTACGGGTGGACTTGCCCGTGCGACAGTTTCAAACCTACCCCTGCAATACCGTGGAAATTCCGGTTCGGGTGCGTAATCTATCCCAACAACCGGCGGATGTGGTCCTCCGCTTTTTGGGTCTAGATTCTTCCTGGTTGGTGAGTGGTGCAGAACGGCGTTTGCTGGTGGATCCTGGAGCTCAAGCCGAGGTCGCCTTTACCTGTCAGCCCCCCGTTGCCACCCAAGCCCCCAGCCAGGAATACCCTTTTGCGATTGAAGCTATTCCTCAAGCTGGATCGAAAACCCGGGTCGACGGGGGCTTAGAAGTTTTACCGATTGGGTTCGTGCAATTTAGTGCAACGCCCCAAAAACAGCGTATTCCCGCGAAAGGGGCATGGTGGCCGAGTACACAGGCTGACCCTGTAACCTACGAACTCCTTTTCAAAAACGCCAGTAATGTAGTCCAACAGGTTAATGTCCAAATCCAGGGAAAGGATCAAACCCGTTGCAGCAGTAAGGTCATTCCCCAGGAAGCGAACCTCAACTTAGGAGAAACGACCCAAGTCCTTCTCGAAACCCATAAGCCCCGGCCTTGGCTAGGATTCCCCCAAACCTTGCGCTTAGAAGCCGCCGCCTTTCTGTCAGACCAGCGCTTAGGCAGTGCAGACCCTGCCACCCAGAACTTAGAATTACAGGTTTTCCCGATTCTTCCCCTATGGCTGCAGGCCGCCTTAGTAGCGCTTCTAGCAGCCCTGATTGCTTTCTGGCCCCGGTCTAGCCCCGAAGGTCATACCGACTTTGTGAACTCGGTACGGTTTAGTGGCGATGTGCTCTCGGTATTGAGTGGTTCCGATGACCGCACTATCCGTCGCTGGACAGTGGAGGGAGACAGCCTCAAACCGAAGGGGATCTTGGCCACTACGGATAAATCGGTACGGGTCTTGCGTTTTGTTCCAGAGAATAATGACCAAGTCGCAGCGGGCTTGGAAAATGGTGTGATTCAACTATGGAATGTACCCCTAGCCGAGAAAACGAGGGAATTTATCTATCACCAAGGCGACCGAGTTTTTGATCTTGTCTTTAGTAAAGACTCCCGTTCTCTATTTAGCGGCCACGGGAGTGGTTTAGTCCTCTGGTGGGATCGGGCCACTCCTGGCAACAAGCCCAGACAAATCTTCAAGCTCAATAAAGACTTGGATTATACCGTTCAAGCCTTGGCTCTTAGCCCTGATCAGCGCACTTTGGTGAGTGCGGGACGATTTAATCGTCTGGTGTTGTGGAATCTTGCAAACCCGAAGGCTCGTCCCCAAAGAATTGCTTTCCAAGGAGGGCAAAATGACCTGATTTGGAGTGCTGCTTTTGCGACCAATATAACCAACCTGCTGGCAACGTCCGATTCTCGTGGATATATTACCCTCTGGGATCTGGGCCAATGTAAACCCAGTGAAACGAATACACAGACGAATGCTCCACCCAATCAGCCAGATATTCCCGTGGATATAGACTGTGCGGTACGAGACCAATGGCAGGGACACGGAGGAACCTCGGTGCGGGCAATAGCCTTCAGTACCGATGGTCGCCTCTTGGTGAGTGCTGGAGATGATGGACGTGTAGTGCTTTGGCCCCTGACCCCTCAGGGCAAACGGGACTCTAAAGTGATTACCGGAAAAGAAATTGATCGCCACTCGCTGAAAGTGAACAGCGTGGATATAGCCCGTGACACCCAGGGCATTCTCGTAGTGAGCAGTGGGGATGATATGAAGGTGACTCTACGCCGTGTGCCTGGGAGTCTCTAAAGATGCAGGCCAAACAAAGCCCGGTAGCGCTAATCCTCAATCCCAACGCGATGCAACAGTCGGTAGCGCCTGGGTCTACCCTTGAGCTGTATGTAACGGTCAGCAATCAAGGTCCCCAGAGTGCCGTGATCGACCTATTTATCGATGAAGCATCCCAAACTTTGCGCCAATGGTGTGAAACGCCCCGCGAACGCTTAGCCCTGGGACCACAACAGAGCAGTGAGGTAGTCTTCCGATTTCAGATTCCTGTTCAGGCTTTTCCGGGCATTTATGACTATGTGCTGGTCGTAGATGCTCCCCAGCACTATCCAGAAGACACTCCTATCCAACGGCCTCGCCAGATCCAGGTATTACCCCAAGAACAGGCTGCGGTCAAAGTCAACGACCCGACCTTTAGCCTCAAACCAATCACCAGTCCAGCCCAACCCGCCGTCCTCAAACTGGGTCAACCGTTGCCCATTCAAGTCCTGGTTCATAACCGTTCTGACCGGGTAGACCGCTTCCGGGTGAGTTGTCCAGATTTGGAAGAGGACTGGTTTACAGTGCGCTATGCAACAGGTTTGGAAGGTCCAGGGCTGCTCACAAGCAATGATGGTTTAGGACTTAACCCCGGAGCCCAAGGCCCCATCTCTCTGCTCTTTCAGCCTCCCCTCAATACTTTGGCGGGCAGCTATTCGCCGACCATCCGCGTGCACTCGGCGAACAATCCAGACCTCGTATTGTTGGATCTTGTGTATGTCCAGATTCCCGCCTTCTATCGGCTGAATATAGAACTGAACACCCTTTTAGGCAAAGTAACCCGGAGTGCTGGACAGTATGAACTCAAATTGACCAACGAAGGCAATACGATCCGGGAATTGTCGGTTCGAGCCAAAGGCCGTGATGAAGAGGAACTCTGTACCTATACCTGCGAACCTGAATCGATACGGGTCTTACCCGGAAAAACTACGAGCGTTAGCCTCCAGGTCAAACCGACCAAATGGTGGCGACAACCGCTCTACGGAAACCCTTTAGACCTCAATTTTCAAATCGAACTGGAAGATAGTAAGCAGCTACCGCTCCCCAAAGAACTGCCCCAAGGACTCTTGCTCTGGCAGCCACGCCCTTGGTGGCAACTGTTGCTCTTGGCTTTTTCTGTCTTTGTAGCGATCCTGGCTCTAGTCCTCCTGATCTGGCAAATCTATTTCAAAGCACCGGAGCCCCCTAAACTATTTAGTTTCCAACCCGATAGCAGTCAACTCAGTGAAGCGGCAGCGGACTTTATTCAGCTCAACTGGCAAATTCGCAATGCTGACCAAATTCAGAAAATCACGATTGCCGGCAAGGCAGGGCCCGCCACGCAAACGGTAACCTACGATTTCAGCAAAGGGATTCCCAAAGGTTTGGAGGCCCAATGCCAGACCCTACAAAATGTCTTGACCTGTAGTCATGTGCCCACCGACGCCAAACAAGCGGGTAAATACATCTTCGAAATCCAGGTCTTTCCCCGCAATGGAGAACCACCCCTTACCCAACCCACCGACCTGATCGACATCAAGCCCAAGCCCAAAAAGATAGAAGTGCTGCTGCCCCCCAAAATTATCTTTTTCAAGCTAAATGGCATCAATGCTCCGGCCAAAGTATCGCTACCGATTAAGACCCCAACAGCACCGGGCAAAGGTTTGAATCTAACCTGGAAAATTGAAGGCAAAGAAACCATCGTAGAAATTCCACCCTACGGAACCTTTGGCACGGTGGGCAAGCTATCGCTCCCTCCCTATCAACAGGTCACGGGCGATACGATTACCCTCAAGGCCACCAATCAATCCGGTCAGGTTACCCGTGGCTTTGCCATCGAGACCTATGATCCTACCCCTCCACCTCCTGTATCTTTGCCTCCGGTTGTGCCTGTTGCCCCAGCACCGACCCCAAAGCCCGCTGCACCTTTACCACCTAAACCCTAGGGAGTCTTAGCCATGTCAATAACCTGTCCAGAATGCGGTAGCGTTAACCCGCCAGAGTCCCAGTATTGTGGAGAATGTGGAATTGAATTGTCCAAAACAGAAGAAACCCCTGCACTCGTCGCCGAAAAATCAGCGCCTAGTCCAGAGCGTCCGCCCAATCCACGCCCTCCCAAAGCCGCCAAAGGCGCTACTCCCGCTGCGGAAAAACCTTTACCGCCTAAAGCCGAACCAGAACCAATAGCTGAGCCTGTAGCTCCCCAACCCCCTCCCGAAGAAAAGGCTCCAGAAAGTCCTCCGCCACGCCCTTCCGTTCTCGCTTCAGCTCCTCCTCCTGCTTCTCCTCCTCACCCAGCTCCAGCCCCGATAGCGGGGACCCGTTTGCAATTGACCCAGGCCTTTTTGGTGCATACGGGGACGGGCGAACGATTTGAATTACCGATTGGTCGTTCTTTGGTCTACATTGGTAAACCCAATCAGGAATTACCTCCTGATATTGATGTGTCTCATCTTCCCAATACCGATGTGGTCTCGCGCGTTCATGCAACCATCTGTGTAGAAGGAGAGCAATACGCTTTGGAAGATGCCGGCAGTAGCAACGGCACCTACCTGAATGGTGAACTGATCCGGGCGGGCGCTCGATTCCGTCGCCCTTTAACATCCGGCGACCTTCTATCTTTGGGAAAAGGAGATAAAGTCAGTTTCCGCTTCGAACTGGAAGAGTAGCTATGTATTATTTAGCTGTGGGTGATTGCTCTTCTCTCTCTAGTCGCTATCAGGTGACGGGAGAAGCCACGCAGCCCAAGATTGTCGAAGATACCAGCCCAGCCCTCGCGCCAGACCCTAATCCTCAGCCGATGCCTCCCCTCTGCCGTCCCTATCAGCGCTTAAATGCTTTTCGGTGGGCAATACCGGGTGTGCATAGCTATTTCGGACCCAAAGAACAACCTTGTCTGCTTTTAGAAGAAGTCCCCGTTACAGCCCATGGTTTCCTTTGGCCGAGCTTAAAGAAAGCATGGGCTGAGGCCACCCTCCTTCATCAACTAGGATGGCTCCTCCAAATTGCCCGACTTTGGGACCCCTGTATTCAAGAAGGGGTCGCTCAATCTCTATTACGACCAGAAAATACTCGGGTCCAAGGATGGCAGATCCGCCTTTCTTCTCTGGAGCAAGATACGTCTATTCCCTCACTACGGGATCTAGGAATCCTTTGGCAGCAATGGACGCCTGCCGTGATTTCCCTCCAGATGCTAATGCAGTCCCTAGCAGAGGGAAAAATCACGAAGGCGAAAGACCTCATCGGTGAATTGGAATCTTTGGCGATGCAGTATGGAAGTACCGCGAAGGCCAAACGGATTGTAGGAGCGACCGATCCTGGCAACCGCCCGAATAACGAAGATACCTTTGCCTATAACCCAGAAGGACGGTATGGCATTGTTTGTGACGGCATGGGGGGCCACGAAGGGGGAGAGGTAGCCAGTCACTTAGCCGTCCAAAGCTTAGAAGAAGACTCCAAGACCCTAACGCTGCAATCGCTCTCTGCCCTCCAGATCCGTCAAGGACTGGCAGACGCCCTTTACCGCGCTAATCAACAAATCTTTAAACTCAACCAACAACAGGGACGCGACCGCTATCGCAAGATGGGGACAACGGCTGTGGCTTATTGCTTGACAGGTCCACTCCTGCACTTAGCCCATGTCGGGGATAGTCGTATCTACCTTATTGATCAGTATCATTGTCAACAGGTAACGGTGGACGATGATGTTGCCAATTTGGAAATCAGTCTTGCCCGGACAACTAGCAGTGCTATTCGTTCTGTCGCTTCGGCGGGTGCCCTTACCCAAGCCTTAGGGGTGATTGCCAATACTTCCCTACAACCCACCGTGCAAACTTTTGTACTCCCAGAAGATTGTCTGGTCCTTCTCTGTAGTGATGGTTTATGTGATGGTGCATTTGTAGAAAAGCACTGGCAAGATGCCCTATTACCCTTATTAGATCAAGACCTGAGCGACAAAACGCAGGGTCTAATCAAATTAGCCCTCAGAGAATTAGGGCATGACAACATCACCTTTATTCTCCTGCAATATTCCACAGGGCAGCCAGCAGCTGAAAGACGGAGCGCAACCGATCTACAGGACTGATCCACCTTAGGGAATGGGTCCAGCAACGCGCTGGACCCTTAGCTGGTCTGAGTAAACCTCGGCGGTAGCTAGTGAGCTAAACCGGAGTAGCCGCCTTTTTCGCTTTAATTTCACTGAGCAAGCCGCCTGCCTTCAGCAATTGGGCTTCCCGTGGGGTGAGGTCTAACTTAGCAATAAAGGAAGTGCCCTTGGTCAGGTTATGGACCTTCACCTCTCCTGATTTCATGGCCTGATGCAGGTCAGAAAACTGGAGTTCATCTCCTTGGGTAATGCTGTCATAGTCCTTTTCATCAGCAAAGGTGACCGGCAGAATCCCAAAGTTGATCAGGTTAGCCCGGTGAATACGGGCAAAGCTTTTGACCAGAACAGCCCGCACACCGAGATACATAGGAGCCAAAGCCGCGTGCTCCCGTGAAGAACCCTGACCATAGTTCGTACCCCCAACCACAATCGATTTAGCCGCCGCTTTCGCCCGCTCGGGGAAGGTTGGGTCTACGCGCATAAACACGAATTCAGAAATCGCGGGGATATTGGAGCGCAAAGGTAGGACTTTCGCACCGGCAGGCATGATGTGGTCTGTCGTAATATCATCGCCCGTAACCAAAAGTACCGGTGCTGTCACTTCGTCGGGCAGAGGTTCTGCTAGCGGAACGGGTTTAATATTGGGTCCGCGTTCCACCGTGACCTGACCATCTTTGGCCGGTGGCACAATCATGTTGTCATGGACCAGATACTGATGGGGAATTTCGATCTGGATCGGTTCCATACCCAAGTCTCTGGGGTCCGTAATTTTTCCCGTAAGAGCCGCTGCAACGCATACTTCTGGACTGGAGAGATAGACCAAATCCTCACTGGTCCCCGAACGTCCTTTAAAGTTCCGGTTGAAACTGCGGACAGAAACCGTACCTGTCGCCGGAGCTTGTCCCATCCCGATACAAGGACCGCAGGAAGATTCTAAAATTCTCGCTCCCGCCGTAATCAAATCGGAGAAATAGCCATCTCGGACAATCATTTCAAATACTTGCTTCGAGCCAGGGGTGAGGGTCATGCTCACATTCGGATGGACCTGCTTGCCCCGTAGCATCAATGCTGCCGTCGCCAGATCTTCATAGGAAGAATTGGTACAGGAGCCAATGCAGACCTGACTGACCAACGTTCCCTCCACTTCGCGAACAGGAACGACCTTATCCGGCGAAGAGGGACAGGCGATCAAGGGCTCCAGCTTATCCAAATCAATCTCCACCACTTCATCGTAGGTAGCTCCTTCATCGGCCTCATAGGCCACCCAAACATCCCCACGACCCTGCGCCTCTAAAAAGTCCTTCGTTCTGCTATCCGAGGGAAAAACACTGGTTGTTGCGCCCAGTTCTGCACCCATATTCGTAATCGTAAACCGATGGGAAACGCTGAGGCTGGCCACCCCAGGACCGAAGTACTCCACAATTTTGCCCACACCCCCTTTAACCGTCAGCCGACGCAGGAGTTCTAGAATCACATCTTTGCCTGCACACCAAGGCTGTAAGGTCCCGGTCAGCTTGACGCCCAAAACCTTGGGACAGGTCAGAAAATAGGGCTCACCCGCCATCGCTACGGCAACGTCCAGACCACCGGCACCAATAGCAATCATGCCTAAGCCACCAGCCGTCGGGGTATGGGAATCAGAACCGAGCAGGGTCTTACCGGGGACGGCGAAACGCTCCCGATGGACTTGGTGACAAATCCCATTGCCTGGGCGAGAAAAGTAAATACCGTACTTAGCGGCTACAGACTGGAGATAGCGGTGGTCATCGGCATTTTCAAAGCCTGTTTGGAGCATGTTGTGGTCCACATAGCTGACCGACAACTCTGTTTGGACCTTGGGAATATCCATGGCTTCAAACTGAAGATAAGCCATGGTGCCTGTGGCATCCTGGGTCAAGGTCTGGTCAATACGAATCCCGATTTCCTCCCCAGCTTTTAACGTCCCCGATACCAAATGGGCTTCCAGAATTTTATAAGTCAGACTTTGAGCCAGCACAGCTTTTCCTCTTGATTGTTAGATCCGTTGAAGCGCAATATCTACGCACTTATAAGATTACTGTAGCTTTTCGCGGTTGCAGGAATGTTCCTCCCTAACAAAATATGGCCTCCTATGGCCTCAACCCGGCTCATCGTTGAAAGAGTTGGTTCAATCCCCCTATGGGTAGATTGTATAATCATGCCTACCTAATCACAGAAAATTGTGATCTCAGAAAATCTGAAGTCATTTTTGTTGGTACTTTCAGTTTCTTTAAGCGTTGCTACCCTGCCGCAGATTTTTAGCTGGTTTCGCCAAATTCCCTATACGCTACTGCTGGTGATTGTGGGATTAGGGCTGGCGTTGGTAGATGTGCGATTGGTCAATCTTTCGCCCGAATTGATTCTTTTGATTTTTCTACCACCCCTGCTGTTTGAGGCGGCCTGGAATTTGAAATGGTCGAGGTTAAAGCAGGATTTAATTCCCATTGCTCTTTATGCTGTCTTCGGAGTCGTCATTGCCGTTGTCGGTGTTGCGATTGGCCTGAATCAACTGGCAGGTGTCTCTTTGACTACTGCCTTGCTGATTGGGGCAAGCCTTTCCGCTACGGATCCGGTCTCGGTGACTGCTCTGTTTAGGGAGTTGGGGGTTGGCAAGCGTCTAACCACTTTGATGGAAGGCGAAAGTTTGTTCAATGACGGGATGGCGGTTGTTACTTTTGGATTTCTGGTGGCGTTCTCCCAGGGAACCGCCAATTTAGCGCTTCAGCCTATTTTGATCCAGCTTATTACGGTGGTTGGAATTGGCCTTGGTACTGGGGGGTTGGTTGGTTTTGGCATTTCTTATCTGACACAAAGGTTCGATCTGCCCCTGGTGGAGCAGTCACTAACCCTGGTTGCGGCCTATGGCACCTACTTGATCACGGAGGACCTAGGCGGCTCAGGTGTCATTGCGGTTGTCACGACGGGGCTAATCTTGGGCAATTTTGGCTCTCGGATCGGCATGAACCCCCGCACCCGGATCATTGTGAGTGAGTTTTGGGAATTTTTAGCCTTTTTCGTAAATTCGATTGTCTTTTTGCTGATTGGCGATCAGATTAACTTTCCTATTTTAGGCGAAAACTTACGTGCCATCGTTGTGACGATTGCAGCGGTAATTGTAACGCGGGCGATCGCCATTTACGGACTAGGGAGCCTGAGCAACCGTTTGGCCGACTCCAAAATTCCTCTGCCAGATCAGACTGTTCTTTGGTGGGGAGGGCTACGGGGTGCGGTGTCGATTGCCTTGGCATTAAGTGTGCCTGAAAGCTTTCCGGGGCGACAGGAGGTGATTGCAACTGTTTTTGGGACAGTGCTGTTTACTTTACTCGTTCAGGGACTGACCATTGAGCCTGTCCTCCAAAAATTGAAGCTTCTTGGCGATCAGCCCACGCGTCAGCAGTATCTAGAAGCTATAGCCCGTCAGGCTGCACTCACGCGGGTGCTGGAACACTTGGGCGAAATAGAGCAGCATCCAGGGCTTGAGCCTGAGTTTTATCACTATCAAGTGTCGCTGGTTCAGGGAGAGTTGGCCCGCCTGCAAGCAGAAATTGACCAACTCCAAAACGATTATCCTGACCTGAGGACGTTTATCGCTGAGCAGCTTCGAGGAGAACTGCTGGCGATTGAAGCCGACACCTATGCTGAGTTTGTGCGGGCGGGTCGCTTGAATCAAGAACTGCCACTTTTTCTCGGAGTTGAGACAAAGGAAGATTAGCCCCATCAGAACTTTCCATTGCATTTACTTCTTTGGCTCAAGAAAAACTAAGCTTAAATAAAAAAGAGGAGTTGTGTATCATCGAACTCCTCAATATAATCTTCTCTAATTCACTGCGAAATATTACAGATGATTAATGATCTATTTGTCTGTAATTGCATTAGCCGTAGTCGCATCAAAGGTATCTTGCAAGTGTTTTTTAGTTAGCTGATACTCTTTCCCTAGCTCAATCAGTTGAGATTCATCCATATGCTCATTTAGTTTTATAAATAGGTCCCGTTCTTCGTGATCTATATATTTCTGGATCACCTCTTTAAGGGTTTGGATTTTTTCTTTGAACTCAGGATTCAACGTCCCGAGTCGCCCAACTTCAGTAAGCATGGCTTTAACCTGCTCTTGTTCACGATAGGCCTGCTCGGTGGTCGCTAAACTATCATCATACTTAAGCAACAGAGGATACCAAGTTTGTTCTTTCGCTTCAGCAAAAATGCTTAGATCTCGATAGAGTTCGCTAAAGAATTCGGCATGTTTCTGAGGATCACCCGTATTTTCGATTTCTTTGAACAGTTCTTTGACCTTTGCGTGATCCATATAGACAATATCGGTCACTTTCTTATCAAGAGTGGTTTCGCTCTGTCCGGTTACACTACCTACTACGCCTCGTAAAGCAGCTAGAGAATTCTGGACTTCTGCCCAAATGCCTTGCTTTGGATCTTCACCTGTTAGCTCTCGGGTACTGAGAATTTCAAGGATACCTTGAAGTTGCTCTTGATGACTCCGGTTTTCAAAGTTCACACTATGCAGCGGAGCAATTGCCCTTTCAATGTCAGCGCCAACTACCTGGGAAGCTTTATGTATCTCGGTCCCGAACATATAGTCTTGCTAATCGTCGGTTTTATTGCAGTTGTCACCTTAGGTTCGGTAGCTTGGTATAACTCCAAGCGTCCAGTCGGTTGGGAAGGCACGGACAAGCCTGATATAGTGCCAGATCTTACTTCTGAACAAAAGAAATGGCCTAATTAAGCTAAAACTGCTGGATCGTAAAGGGCTAACGAAATGTTAACCCTAATTTATGGTGCATTTTATCCATAGTCATGGTGAGACACCTATCTATATACTGATTTTTTCTACCCAACTGGTTAAGTTGAAAGGGTAGTTAAGAAGTTCCATAGGAGGATGTTATGAATTCACGAAGTAAGATCAACATTTGATTGACTGATCAGCAGCGGCAAGGGGTAATTAATCTTCTCAACCGCGATATAGCAGGCGATTCTCTCCTACTGCGCAAAACAAAGAAGTATCGCTGGGATGTCATTGGTCCTCAGCTCCGCGCCCTGCATAAGCTTTGGGAGGAGCAGTACGATGCGCTAACCCTCAATATGGATAGTTGTGCAGAACACGTGGGGGCCTTAGGTGGCTATCCGGTTGCCAGTTGGTAGCGCAGCAGGCTTTCTGCAACTAGCCACTATCAAAGAACAAGATAATGCGTTGCTTTCTACTACCACTATGGTTGCTCAGCTGCTTACTGACCATGAGACTATTATTCGTTCTCTACAGCTGCACATCGGGGTTTGCGGTCATACCATTTGCACGGTTCGCGTCGGTTCATTTAGGATAGGAGACTCATCTTTCCGGATCTCCCGCTCCGCCTTGTTCCAGTCCTAAACCGGGTGGCCTTCGCGGCGGCCTTGCCCGCTCATATAGTTCAGGCTTGCTTGGTGATCTGCGGTGTCACATCGACAGGGCTCTTGGCTTCAGGCTTCGTCTTGGCTTTGACGGGATCGAACACCCGATACGCGAGCAGTTTCACGCGGTCGTTCACGAGGAACCACACCAGCGCATAGCCCCAGACGAACGCCGCCCAACCCCAGCCGAGGGGTGTCATAAACAGCCCATAAACCGCTATCAACGTCGCTACAATTTGCGTGCCGAGTACCGCTCCCCATAAAATCTTTGCCGGACGGATGGACCAGAACGGGCCGCGTGTGCGCGTCAGGAAAATCGTCAGATGTCCTGCCACCGACAGCTTCAAATACATCAGCGTCTGGATGTGCGCGCGGTCGAGATGAAAGACGCGCTCACCGAGATAGAACAAGCCGAAGGCGGAAACGACCCCGATGACGCCCAGAACCGTGGAAACCCCCAGCACCATGCGCATGTTCCAGGCCTCTGGCTGATCCTTGTAGTGAACGTTGTCATAGGCAATGGACAGGATGGCACCGTCATTGAGCAACGCCAGCATCACGATCATTACTGCGGTCACAGGGTAAAAGTTAAATACCAGGATCGCCAGTGTCATGAACAACAGCACGCGCAACGTTTCGGTAATGCGGTAGATCGCGTAGCTGTTCATCCGCTGGAAGATACGACGGCTCTCCTTGATCGCGTCAATAATCACCGACATGCCGGGCGTTAGCAGCACGATGGCCGCGGCGGCGCGCGCGGCGTCCGTCGCGCCCGACACAGCGATGCCGCAATCGGCCTTCTTCAGCGCGGGGGCATCATTCACGCCGTCGCCCGTCATGCCGACGATGTGGCCACGTTTTTGCAGGACATCCACGATGTGAAACTTGTGTTCGGGAAACACCTGCGCGAAACCGTCGGCCTTCTCGATGGACTCGGCTACCTCTGTGGTCTCTTGCCTCTTTGAGTCGCCCAGACTGGCGGCATCGAGGATATTTGTGCCCATATCTAACTTTTTGGCGGTTTCCTGGGCGATGGCCAGTGCATCGCCTGTAACCATCTTGACCTTGACGCCCATTGCAAGCGCGGTCGCGATGGTAGTCTTGGCATCTTCGCGTGGCGGATCGAATAAGGGCAACACGCCTACAAACTGCCATTGCTCGTCGCCATCGGCCCGCGCCACACCCAACGAACGAAAGCCGCGCGCCGCGAATGCGTTGACCGCCTTATCAACGGCGGGCTGCACCTGCTCGGCATTGGTCGACAATTCCAAAATCACCTGCGGCGCGCCCTTGCTCACCTTGAATTCTGTGCCGTCGCTGCCCTTGACGGTGGCTTCGGTGCGTTTATGCACCGGGTCGAAGGGCTGGAAATGTACCACCTGATAAGCTTGCAACGCCTCTTTGTTTTTCAGGCCGCCCAGAACGGCCAGATCAATAGTGTCGTTATTGTCCGAACGCGAAGCCAACGCGCCATTGAGGATCACTTGCTCGGCGGGGATATTGTTCACGCTGAACGGATCGCCCAGGGTCAGTTTGTTCTGGGTAAGGGTGCCAGTCTTGTCCGCACACAGCACGTCCACGCCCGCCAATTCTTCGATGGCCACCAAACGGCTCACAATCGCCTCTTTCTTAGCGAGCAGGCGCGCACCGACCGCCATCGTCACTGACAATACCGTCGGCATCGCCACGGGAATCGCGGCTACGGTCAATACCAGGGCAAATTGTAAGGTGGTGAGGATCGGGTCGCCACGGAAGATCGCCACAGTAATAATCACCGCCACCAAGACCACCGCAAGGATGATCAGGTAATTGCCGATCTTCAAAACCGCTTTTTGAAAATGGCTGACGGTGTGCGCTTCCTGCACTAGTTGCGCTGTCTTGCCAAAGTAAGTGTTCGTACCCGTGGCATAGACCATTGCGCCGATTTCACCCTGACGAATGATCGATCCCGAAAACACTGCCTCGCCGGGCTTGCGCGTGGCGGGCAACGATTCACCTGTCAGCGCGGACTGATCCACCTCTACTTGGTCGCCGTCCAACAAGCGCGCATCCGCAGGCACAATATCACCCAGTCGCAAGCGGATGACGTCGCCCGGCACCAACTCACGTGCCGCCGGATTGACCCACTTCCCATCCCGTTTCACTCGGGCCTTGATGGCCAGTTTGGCCTTGAGGGCCTCGATGGCATTTCCCGCCTCGTGTTCTTCCCAAAATCCGACCGCAGCGTTGGAGATAAGCAAAAGGAGGATGATGAAAAAATCCGGCCAGTGCCCGACCACACCCGACAGAATCACCGCCACCTCGATCATCCACGGGATGGGACCCCAAAAATAGGTGAGGAATTTCAGGAATGGATTGGTCTTCTTTTCTGCAATCTCGTTAGGCCCATATTGGGTTAGCCGTTTCTGCGCCTCAGCTTGAGTAAGACCATCCGGTGACGACCCCAGTTTTGCCTGCAGTTCCGGCATGGGAAGGGATTTCAGATCGTCCTTCGTATTGGGCTTCGATTCGGGAGCTTTGGGTTTCTCGGCAACAGGCTTCATAGTAAGTATTCCTCAAGGAGAAAGTTTGTCGCCCACCTAGGTGCATTCCTACATGCAGGAAAGTGTATTTTTTGTTTTCATAGCTCGAAGATACTTAGCAGCACTTCGACAAACATCCTCCTTGAGGAGTGCTTACTATTGAGAGCATCAAAAAGTCGGGGGTTTAGAG
>JBAUTB010000183.1:0-9239 GCA_049582005.1 Gloeobacterales cyanobacterium
GCTCAAATCTTAGCTGACAGAGAGTTTTATGACTGAATCGCTCAACGATAGAATGCGGTTTCCAGCCTGTTAAACTGCTCAAAGCAGGACAGTTGAATGAGACCTTTTTTCATAATGAGAATTGCTGATTGAGCCTAAACCCCGAAAACTATTAGACCAAGTCCGTGATGTGATCCGCCTCAAGCACTACTCCTGCCGCACCGAGAAAAGCTACGTCGATTGGATTCGGCAGTATATTTTTTTCATAATAAGCGCCACCCCAGCGCAATAGGCAGCCCCGAAATTGAAGCCTTTTTGACTCACCTTGTTGTCCGAGAGCGGGCTGCTCAGTTATTACAAGTGATGGACAAAATCAGCTCATAATAGGGACACGTGACGTTCTGCTTTGGGGCTGAGGGCTTAAGGCAGCGCTAGCAGACAAGTGCTCTCTCCGTTTCACTACTCAATGAGGGGAACTGCTTATCGTAAAAGCTCAGCGCTGCTATAGCGAGTAAAGGAAATCAAACTATGAGGTAGCATCAGGGTAGGAGAATCTGACGTGGCATGACGCAACTACAACTACTCGATAAGCCAACCGACCAGCGCATTGTTTTACAAGGATCGTGGGAACAATTCAAGCTGATTCAGCAAGCTTCACAAGACTCCCCTGGCGTCAAATTGTTTTTTTACGAAGGGACTATTGAAATCCTTATGCCAGGATTCCAACACGAAAAATTTTCAGAGATTATTGGTTATCTCGTAACCACGTTCCTTCTATCGCAGGGTATTGATTTCATTCCTTCTGGGTCCGTAACGCAGGAACGTGAGGGGACCACCTCAGCTCAGGCAGATAAGTCCTTCTGTCTAGGTGGAGCAAAACCGATTCCTGATTTATCCATTGAGGTCATTTTTACGAGTGGCAACATCAATAAATTGGCTCGATATCAAGCTTTGGGTGTATCCGAAGTTTGGTTTTGGGAGGATGGGGTGCTCACCTTGCACCATCTTAGAGATCATGGTTATGAGCAGATTGAGCATAGCGAGCTACCTGGGCTCCAGCAGCTTGACATAGATTTACTAAGACGCTGTATATTGATGGCTGAAACTGACTTCTCATTGGCTGTTCAAACCTTTCGAGCCTGATGAAATGTCAAGGTTGACACTCCTCACCTGCTATTAGAGGCGATGCCAAGCACAGCATGCAGACGAGTTCATTATGCTTGATATTGTTTATTGATGCTGGAAATGGGTGAAACCAGGTCACGCATGAATTATCTGCGCCCCTTGGAAGAACTTTCTATCTTCAACGGGAGCATTGACTTTTTGGATTGGCGATCTTGAAAACGTTGGCGTATCGTGCCAATCACGATGTATAAAACAGGCACAATAAACAGACTCAAGAACGTAGAGACAATCATGCCTCCCAAGACAGCCGTACCCAGAGATTGACGAGCTGCAGCTCCGGCTCCAGAGGCAATAGCCAAGGGAAGAATTCCAAAAATAAAGGCAAAAGCGGTCATCAGGATCGGGCGTAATCGTTCTTCTGAAGCTTTGATCGCTGCATCGGTGATCGAAAGTCCCTTATCCCGCAACTGATTGGCAAATTCCACGATTAAGATGGCGTTTTTACTGGCGAGCCCAATGAGCATGACCAGACCGATCTGACAATACACATCATTGGCCAGTCCCCGCAGTAACTGTGCGCTTAAGGCTCCTAAAATAGCGAGGGGAACCGCCATAATGATAATCAAAGGGTCTATAAAGCTCTCATATTGAGCAGCCAGTACCAGAAAGACAAAGACTAACCCCAATCCAAAAATGAGCGAGGCTTGCCCACCTGACTTTATTTCTTCGAGAGAAAGACCTGTCCAAGAATAATTAATGCCTTTAGGAAGCGTTTCTTGAGCTAGCTTCTCCATAGCTTGGATAGCTTGACCAGAGCTGGAGCCTTGTGCTGCTGAACCCGTTATTTGAGCAGAGCGGAATAGGTTGTAGTGGGTGATAGTCTGGGGTGCTGTTGTCGGCGTTACCTTCACTAGATTGCTTAAGGGAATCATCTGATTCTGTTTTGAGCGTACATAGAGCAGACCTATATCCTTTGGATTAGAGCGAAACTGCTGGTCTGCCTGCACAATCACACGATAGGTGCGTTCAAACAAATTAAAGTCATTCACATAGGATGAACCTAAATAAATTTGCAAGGTGTTAAAAACATCTTGTAAATTCACCTGTAATGCTAGGGCTCGGTTGCGGTCTACTTCAATCAAAAGCTGTGGTGAATTAATTGCAAAAGGGGTGTTGACCCGGACCAATCCAGGAGTTGCATTTCCTTTTTGGACTATCCCATTGGCAGCTTGGGACAACTCTTCCAAACTGCTATTGGCCTGGCCTTGTAGCTGAAGATCAAATCCACCCAAACGGCTGCCGACATTGATTGTCGGTGGATTGGCCGCAAAGATATTCGCTCCCGGAATTTGAGAAAGTGAACCCATCGCCTGACCGATAATCGCTTCTACGGGCCGTTCGCGTTCAGACCAAGGTTTGAGGGTCGTAAAGATAATCCCTTTATTCGGACCATTGCCAAAAAAGCTAAATCCTCCCACGGCAAAGGTGGCTGTAGTTTCCGGAAGGCTACGCAAGTCTTTCTCCGCCTGTTGCAATATTTTGTTGGTATAGTCCAGGGAAACCCCTTCGGGTGCCTGGACAAAAGTAATAAAGTACCCCTGGTCTTCATCGGGGACAAATCCTCCCGGTACGATCCGAAAAAGGAGATAGGTCAATCCTAGGGCGACCACAAAGCCAGCAACAACAAAGCCTTTGAACTGATTTAGCCAACCTAGGGAGCGATGGTATCCTGCCCGTGTTTTGCTAATTCCTATATTCAGCGTATTGAAAAATCGATTATTAGGTTGCTGCCCTTGACGAAGGAGCAGGGCGGATAGGGCAGGGGATAGGGTCAGGGCGTTAAACGTTGACAGGGCAATGGAAAAAGCAATCGTTAGTGCAAACTGTTGATAGAGCCGCCCCGTCACCCCTGGGAAAAATGCCACAGGGATAAATACAGCCATCAGAACCAGAGAAGTCGCCAGCAGCGCTCCGGTAACTTCAGCCATCGCTTCTACCGCTGCCTGCCGAGGACTGATACCCTTTTCTTCTATCGAGCGGGTGATATTCTCCACTACCACAATCGCGTCATCTACGACCAGCCCTGTTGCCAGGATCAAGCCAAAAAGGGTCAGACTATTAATCGAAAATCCAAAAACTTTAATAAAAGCAAAGGTACCGATTAAAGAAACCGGAATCGTAATGGCTGGGATGAGGGTAGCGCGCCAGTCCTGGAGAAACAGGAAAATCACTAGAATGACCAGCGCAACGGCCAGCACCAGGGTAGTCACCACCTCCCGAATCGATTCCTCTACCGCCAGCGTGGTGTCAAACGCCACTTTATACTGCATTCCTGGTGGAAAGTTTTTGCTCAATGCAACCAGGGCAGTTTTGACTTCTTTGGCTACTTCTAGGGCGTTGCTGCCGGTGAGTTGAGAAACTCCGATGCCCACTCCTTCCTGACCGCTAAATCGCAGGTTGGACGTGTAGTCTTGGGCTCCAAGTTCAACGCGCCCCACATCCCTCAGCTTGATCAGGGAACCATCGGCTCCCAACTTCAGGACAATATCGGCAAATTCTTTTTCACTCTTGAGTCGGCTTACGGCCTGCAGGCTGATTTGATATTGCTGACCCTGAGGAGCAGGCGGCTGTCCAATTTGTCCGGCCCCTACCTGGATATTTTGCTCTTTGAGGGCATCGACAACATCCTGAGCCGTTAGACCCCGGCTGGCGAGCCGATTAGGGTCCAGCCATAGACGCATGGCATACCTGCGTTCTCCAAAGATTTGCACCGTACCGACTCCAGGGAGGCGCTTAAGAGGATCCACTAAATAGAGGTCTGCATAGTTACTTAAGAAGGCAGGACTATATTGGTCTCCCTCAGCATAGAGACCGATAGCCAGCACAAACCCTCCGCTGGAACCCTTGCTGACGGAAACTCCTGTTTGATTCACTTCAGCAGGTAACTGTGATTGCACGACAGAAACCCGATTCTGCACATCCACCGCTGCAATATCTTTGTCTTTACTCTGATCAAAGGTGACGGTGATGGAACTGGCACCACTGCTACTACTCGAAGAAATATATTGCATTCCCTCCACCCCGTTGATCTGCCGTTCCAGAATGGAAGTGACTCCAGCCTCCACCGTTTCGGCACTGGCTCCAGGGTAAGTTGCATTGACCGTAACCGTTGGCGGCGTGATATTGGGGTAATACTCAATGGGCAGGGACGGTAAACTAACGACCCCAATCAAAATGAGTACCAGGGAGCAGACGGTAGCAAAAATAGGTCGTTTGATGAAGAAATTAACAAACATAATTTTGGGAACATCCGGGTGGCATGGGTAAACAGGGAAAAGAACAATTGAGAAGTAACCATCAGAATCTGTGTTCTGAGAAAGTCGTTAAGGGGCTGATGAAATTGGCGACGTTTTTTTCGGAGATGCAGCCACAATCTCCGCTCCATCCGAGAGCTTAAGAATCCCTGCAACCACAATTTTTTCTCCAGGCTTGAGTCCTTCTAACACCTGGTAGCTATTGCCTTGAATATTGCCCAGTTTGATCGGTTTTTGGCGGGCTACCAGTTTGGAAGATTGCTCTTGGGCTACAAAGACAAAATCTTGTCCAGCCACCCGTGAGATCGCGGCGGTGGGAATCAAAATACTGGGACGTCTATCCCAAACCACGCTGGCTTGCACCAGTTGATCGGCCCGCAATCGGTCTGCCGCATTATCGAAGAGGGACTTAATCAAAATGGATTGCGTCTGATTGTTAATATTGGGGGCGATGAAAAATACCCGACTGTTACCAATGGGTTTGCCTTGCGGGTCAAGCAATTTCACAGACATCCCTCGGCGCAATTCAGAAGCTTTGTCCGCCGAAACCAATATATTCACCTCTAGGGGCTGATTCTGGGTGACCGTCGTCAGCGGTGTAGAGGTCGTAACATAGTCCCCCACTTTCACGGGAATATCCCCGACGGTACCGGCAAAAGGAGCAGCGACTCTATAGTACTGGAGTTGAACTTGTTGCTCTTTCGTATTGGCCAGAGATTGCTGGAAGCTTCTTTCGGACTTGGTAATCAAGGCTTGCTGTGCCTTGATCTTCGCATTTTGGGCATAAAGACTTGCCCTGGCGGTATCCAGATTATTGCGGTATTGATCTAGATCTTGTTGACTAATCGCTCCTTCTTTTCGAAGCGCAGCATAGCGGTCATAGCGTTGCTGCTGAAACTTTAGGTCTGAAATCTTAGAGCGCAGGTCAGCCTGGTAGGAAACCAAGGTTGCTCTGGCGCTTTCTAAATCTGCCTGATTGGACTCAGCTGCGGCCATAAGACTACTGACAGTTGCTTTTTGCTTCGCCGCGTTCACCTGAATCAGAGGGGTTCCTGCGGCGACCTTAGCTCCTGCCTGAACCAGGATTTTAGCGACCTGACCATCCACTTGCGGCTGGAGGGTGACCGACTTTCTGGACTTTAGGGTAGCCAGGTACTCAGAGGTTTCATCAATAGTGCTCGATTCAACGGTAGACAGCTTCACGGGAACGGCTTGCGGTCCACCCGGTCCGGACAAAGCTGCTGGCCCACCACCTCCGCAGGCTACCGTGAACATTAAAACAAAAGCAATCAAAAATAATTGGCTTATCGGTGTCTTTACCCTCATGTTTACAAGCCTCTAGAGGAACACAATGTCGACAGTCACCAAGAGCATGCATTTGAGAATCAACGGAAGTGGATTCACCTGCGCTCCACCCCTCACTGTTACCAGATTATACATATCTGTACTATTTGTGCCCGTAATATATTTAGGCCAAATCAAGTACTAAGCGAGCGGCCCCTACGGTTCCTGCTTCATTGCCCAATTGGGCTGTAAGGAGTTGGAACCCTTCACGGCAGGGGAATAGCACTCGTTTCTCCACTTCTTCTAAGGCTTTAGGAAAAAAGTAGGCACTACTGGCTGCCACACCACCGCCCACTACCACGGCTTCGGGGGTTAGCGTATAGAGAAGGGACGTTAAACCAACCCCTAAGTCTTTACCAATGCGCTCCCACCAAGCAAGCGCCTCAGGATCTCCAGCGGCTGCTTTTTCGGCCAGTACTTTAGGATCAACGCCCGTTCTACGATGAATAGCGGTTGCGGATAGGTATTGCTCCAAACATCCTCGGCTTCCGCAGTTACAGGGAGGACCATCCTCATTAATGCAAATATGGCCCAGTTCAGCGCCTGCTCCTCGATGTCCAACAAAGAGTCGACCATTGAGAATGATCGTTCCACCGACGCCAGTCCCTAGTGTCAGTACCAAAAGATCTTGAAATCCTCTACCCGCTCCTAACCAAGCTTCACCTAAACCTGCACAGTTAGCATCATTACCCAGAACCACCGTACGTCCGGTGCGTTTCTCCATCGACTCTGCCAGCGGCACTTCATGCCAGTTGCTGAGATTAATGGCGGTACGGGCAATTCTGGCTGTTGGGTCTACAACTCCAGGGACACCGATACCTACGGGTAAATTACCGCCAGGGTCTAATTTTTCAGCGGTGATGATCAGGGCTTCTAGCACCGCTTCCGGGGTAGCGGGTGAAGGGGTTGGCACGGTTACGTATTCTTGAGGCGTGGCTTCCGCCTGATTGGGAGAAACGCTAAACCTTCCCGCTTTAATAGCGGTACCACCCAAATCGATTCCGAGGACTTCGCTCATAGCTTCCTTAAGACATTTTGGCGGAGAGGGTGGGATTCGAACCCACGGATGGTCGCCCATCGACAGTTTTCAAGACTGCTTCCTTAAACCGCTCGGACACCTCTCCCAGTAGTTCAACCAGTAGCGCAACAATGCGCCGCTATGAGTCTATCACTCTGTCATAGGACTACTTCCTAATCCCTTTAATTCTGGATTACTCTATTGAGTATGAACCGTGTAGAAACTACTATTCATTCCCAGGACATATTACAGATCCGTACGACAGGGAAATCTTTCCACAACCTTACGGCGACCGTAGAAGCTTTGGTGGCCCAATCGGGGATCCGCACCGGGCTGTGTACTTTATTTGTCTGTCACTCTTCAGCTAGTTTGGTAATCCAGGAAAACGCTGACCCAAGGGTTCTGAAGGATTTAGAAGACTTTTTCGCCGACTTGGTACCTGAAGAACGGCGCTACAGTCATGATGATGAAGGGACCGATGATATGCCTGCCCATATTCGTACCGCCCTCACCCACACTTCTGAAAATATTCCGATTCGCAATGGACGCTTAGTCTTAGGCATTTGGCAGGGAATTTATCTCTGGGAACATCGGGCTCGGGGGCGTTCCCGCGAGGTAGTAGTGCATCTTACTGGGGCTTGAGCGGATTAAGATAGAGTGCTGCAACATTTGAGCAAGCTGTGCTTTCGTCAACTAGGTCCACTATCAAGCCTGCCACGGTAACCCATGTGCTTCCGGGTTCTATCGCCGAAGAATTGGGATTTGAGCCAGGAGACCGTCTGGTTGCGATTAACGGTGCAGCCCCCCGTGATTTGATTGATTACCAATTTCTCTGTGCGGATGATGTTTTGACCCTGGAAGTAGAAGATGTGGAGGGGGCCCGTCATCAGGTAGAACTGGAAAAGGAGTATGACGAAGATTTGGGTCTGGAATTTGATTCGGCGCTCTTTGACGGCCTCATTCAATGTAATAACGGCTGTTCTTTTTGCTTCATCGACCAGCAACCAGAAGGATTGAGGGGAACGCTCTATCTCAAAGATGATGACTATCGCTTAAGTTTCCTCTATGGTTCCTATCTGACCTTGACGAATCTTCCACCTCAAGAATTTGAACGCATTGCTCAGATGCGCTTATCTCCGCTCTATGTTTCCGTTCATGCCACAGAGCCGGACCTGAGAGCCAAGCTGTTGAAAAATCCTCGGGGCCGACTGTTATTGGAGCAGTTGACCTGGTTTAAGCAACATGGTTTAGAGATTCATGCTCAGATTGTGCTCTGTCCAGGACTGAATGATGGTGAACATTTAGACCGCACGCTGACGGATTTGGCTTCTTTTTATCCGACGGTGCGCTCAGCTGCTGTAGTCCCGATTGGTCTAACCCGATATCGTCCCGCCGATGATGATATGCTCCCTGTCACCAAAGCAAAAGCTGAAGAAATTATCGAGCAAGTGCTTCCGTACCAGAAACGCTATAAGAAACAGCTTGGCACCTCGTTCTCCTGGCTTTCCGATGAATGGTTTTTGTTGGCGGGTCGTCCCTTACCTCTTCGGAAACACTACGAAGATTTCCCCCAATTAGGAAATGGGGTTGGTTCCCTGCGTAAGTTTGTGCATGAATTCCAAACCGCGAGTACAGCGTTACCAAAATCGCTTTCTAAAAAACGTAGTTATACTTGGGTCGTTGGCAATGCTGTCAAAGAAGCTTTTGCTCCGATCGCCGAACGATTTAACCAAGTCGAAGGATTAACCGTTTCTCTAGCGGCAATCCCCAGTTTATTCTGGGGACAACAAGTTAGCGTTACGGGTCTTTTAACAGGTCAAGATATTCTCGAAGGTTTGAAAGGTTATGATTTGGGAGATGCTCTTTTATTGCCAGCCTTAATCCTTAAGGATGGAAGAGAATTTTTGGATAGCATGACTGTAGACACGCTGGCTCAGAGATTGGGAACTTCTGTTTTAGTAGTTCCTTCTTCGGCACAGGCACTGGTAGAGATTATCAACAGGCCCTTGCCAAAAGGTATTGAGGTTGTGTTTGGGTGATTCGAGTATGAATCAGATGTATTAAATCACCAAAGATCTGAGTGGCAGTCGTAGAGATGTAGTCGAATAGCTTAGAGGCCAAATATATCTGTGGCCTTTTTGCTAGAATTGCTTTTGTGTGAAGAGTGAAAAATTTAACCCATATGAAAATTGATAAGAAGAATTTACAGTGGATTGTAATTACTATCTTCTTAGGAGCTGTCGGGTCAGGCTTCTGGGAGTATATATTGAGACCTATTGCCCTCAGTGGCACTAACATTTTTCTGGAAATTGCAACACTGGGCGTGGTTAGCCAGCAATTCTCATTATGAAAAAAGGTCTCATTCAACTGTCCTGCTTTGAGCAGTTTAACAGGCTGGAAACCGCATTCTATCGTTGAGCGATTCAGTCATAAAACTCTCTGTCAGCTAAGATTTGAGC
>JBAUTB010000184.1:0-1584 GCA_049582005.1 Gloeobacterales cyanobacterium
TCACTAGATCGTAGTCGCCAATAGTCACGCTCAAAACTTGCCAATCTCATCGAATGCTTCTTGCCGTCTAACGTTTCGTTATTCATGGCGACCTCCTTCCTTAGCAAGTAAGGCTTGCCCCATTGCAGTCAGATGATATTTTTGTAAGCGGCTATTAGGTTTATCAGGAATGTTGTATTCAATAAACTTGACCGTGTCCGTTCACATGGGCGATTTCAGATCGTTGTAGAGGTTGCTTTATCAACACTTATCACTCCCCCTTAGCTTCAAGCAGTTCCCGCACGGCCGTTTCTAAACCTGGCAGATAGTGTTCGATAATATTCCACACAATATCGAGATCAACATCTAAATAATCATGGGCTAAAACATTCCGAAAATCGCCCACTTTCACCCATTCAACCTGAGGCTGTAATTGTTTCTAGCCTTCCGGCAGCTTCTTCACCGACGCTCCCATGATTTCCAGATTCCGCAACACTGCATCCTGGACTATCCCACGACTCATAAACTCATCCTTTCCCCCTTGGGTATACTCCCGAATCCGAGCGAGACATTCCTGAATGTGAATGAGATATAGACGGCTATCTTTCATAATGGCTTTGCTTCAGCTAGTACCCGATCCTTAATGTAGTGATGCAAAGATTTTGCCGGGACAACATCAACTTCTCGCCCTAAAAAATCCTGTAAATCATGAATTAATCCCACCGGAAACCACGGCGTAACTTTTTCCAAGTCGTAATCAATCAAAAAATCAATATCGCTCTCCAGCGTTTCTTCTCCTCGCACCACCGAGCCAAACACCCGCACATTAAAAGCCCCATGCCTTGCCGCAATCTCCAAAATTTCCAATCGCTTTTTCCCTAGCGTATCTAGTAGTGCCATGAGATTACTTTACAGAAATTCTCCGTATATTCGCCAGGAATTAAGATGAAATCTAGAAAATTATCGACTGAAACCCTTATGTAATATGATTGCTATACCTAATGGTAGAAGTAATCGGAAAAAGTAGGTTAGCCCTCTTTCCAGAATAAACAACCTAATCACAACAAGCTGCGGGGCATGCGCAGTTGTTTTAAGATCAACTGCTGTATGAATCAGGGAGCTTTCCCAAAATAAATATTTTTAAGACTTCCCGTTTTTCTTTTTGAGATATTCTGACCCCCTGTGAACTTCGGTGGTTTCCCAATTGATGACTTCTAGAGTGGTTTTATGGATATAAAACCCGCGTTTAAACATCCATGGTGAAGAATCAGAAAGCCCAGGAGGAGCAAGGCCAGCAGCTCGTCGTTGAAGGAGAGCAAGAGTATCAGATGAGCAAGGCATGGGCCTGGCATAAAGTACGGTATAGCTATACCGTACAAATTTTCTTTATGGGGCTACAATCCCAAACCGCCGAAATTTCCGTTAAAGCCAGAGCCTTGGCCCACCTCTAGGTCAGTACATTCACAATCTGAGAGAGCAGATTATGAAAACATCGAACAACTTTACCTTCGCCAAGAAAGACAACTCAGTGGCCACTAGGGGAGAGAACAAGATGAAAGCGATTGTCCAATCGGAATACGGATCAGCAGATGTCCTGAAACTGGA
>JBAUTB010000185.1:0-4557 GCA_049582005.1 Gloeobacterales cyanobacterium
GGTCGTGTGCGATTCGTTCATCCTAAATGAGGCAACGTCCTCAGGGACGGATGGCGAGGATAGAACCTCGACAACTGAATCATCGTGAGGGTGCAAGACCCTCTCTCCAGGTGCAAGGAGTAACAGCATCACCCCTACGGAGCGACTGGTTCTCAAACCGTAAAGCGGGGTGAAAAAGCAATAAACTGGAAGCCTCATCCGGTGGATGCTGAGCATGAATCGATGGATAGCGAAAGCGAAGCTGTGTCTGAACTGTCGTCAGATCAACCCAGCCAAATCAGGCTGATAGGCTGGAGCCAAAAAGGCAAAGGATATGGGGGCAGGAGTTTACGGTCACGACCTGTATGCACTCCCACTAAACCCGGCAGAAAGCAGCATCCTAAGGATTCAAGAACGGTGATTCGGAACGAAGTAACTCCTTAATGGCTCTCAGGCAAGGTCGATACCCTGAGTAGGTGCCAACCGGAAGCCATAGGTGAGCAAGATGGTCTAAGAAGCCAAAGCCTAGAGTAATGTCTGGGATATGCAGACGTAGACCCGATAGTTTGGCATGAATGGGTACAAGTAGCAGTCAATACGTCTAAAGCACAGTTGATGAAACTGATGAGGGAATGGAGAACAATCCCTTGGCGAAAGCTAGAGCGGAAAGTTTTTAAGCTGCAAACGCGCATATTCAAAGCCTCCCATCGTAGTGATGTCAAGGCAGTCCGGCGACTCCAGAAAACGTTAATCCGGTCATGGTCAGCTAAGAGTCTAGCGGTCAGACGGGTGAGTCAAGACAATCAGGGCAAGCAAACGGCAGGGGTGGATGGCATCAAGTCACTCACCCCAGAACAACGGCTAGAACTGGTTGGTCAACTGAGACTCTCTAGACGGGCAAAACCGACGCGCCGAGTTTGGCTACCTAAACCCGGAGGCAAAGCGGAAAAACGCCCACTTGGAATTCCCACCCTTGCCGACCGCGCCTTACAAGCGCTGGTCAAATCGGCTTTAGAGCCAGAATGGGAAGCCCGCTTTGAACCCAACTCCTACGGGTTCCGACCCGGACGAGGGTGTCACGATGCGATTGAAGCGATATACAACGGCATATTGCTGAAAGCCAAATATGTGCTCGATGCAGATATCTCGAAGTGTTTCGATTGGACATCTTGATACTCCTATAAAAAACGCAACTTCTTGACAGTACCTGCTTGGAGCTTCTTGAATTGGGCTAATGTACTGGGTTGATCTGGGAAGAGGTAAAGATTAGTGGTTGAATCACGGCTGACCTCGATAGTGCCTTTATGGATGCGGTCATAAATCCAATGAGCGGGAATTTGCAAAGTCTTTGCGACCTGAGGAACTGTGAGACAACCCAGAATCTGGCGTGGATGAGATTGATGCCGCTCAATCATAATGCCATGCTGCAATCGAATCCGTTTCACGGTACTCGAGAGGAGTGTGGAACCCATAGGAGACCGAAAATGCTCATTTGTCAGTTGTTCAGCAATACCCTGGTCATCCACTCCTTGACGGGCTAATTCGACAATTCGGGCTTCCAGTTGAGATGCGTCTGTCATGTCAACCATTGACTTGACAGGAATTGATATTTCCGCAGTGGTTGTATCTCCTCCTCTCCAAATAATGCGAATACAAACACTATCGCGACGCACACGATGAATCACAACTTTTTCAATTAGACAACGTAATAATGATTTCTTTTGAACACGATTCAGAACATTATTGTTCCATATTTCAGGTAGTTTTTGGCCGATTTCACTGAAAGCTGATTTTAATTCTGGTGATACTTCCAAAACAGACCGTGAACGTTCTCGTTGTATTTGTTCGAGTTGTGCTTGTTGCAATTCTGCAAGTGCGTTTTCCCAACGCTTCTCTAATTCGGAAACGACTAATCGATTATCTGGATCAACTTTGTTAAACTGTCGTTCTGCCAGAGCAGCCTGGTAGCGTAACCGTTCAAGCTGTTGCTGATGAGCACGCTCCATTGCATCATTTGCTTGGTGTTGGGCTTGCACCGCATGACTATAGGCATCGAGTTGCACAGGTGATAAAGCTTCAAAAAATGCTTTCACGACATAATCATCGACTGGATCTGCTGGAATATATTGGCAAACGGGTACTCGGTATTGCTGTCGGAGATAGTTGCACAGGTAGCGGGTTCCATTCTTGTACTGCACCACCAGCTTGTGACCACATTCACCACAATAGACAATCCCATGCAATAAAGCAGATCCTTCTCGGGGAATGCCTCGAGTCTTATTCCGGTCATACTCTGCGTGATTATCCCGTAATTGCGCTTGAATCTGCTCAAAAGTTTCCCAACTGACATAAGCGGGGTACTTGTCGTTGACTCGAATCTTCCACTCGTTCATGGGCAGTTGCCGTTGTTGAGTTTGACGCGGATCATTTCCCTTCGCCATCGCGCGAGTGCGTCCATAGACAAAGGCTCCGGCATAAGCAGGATTCTTCAATATTGACAGAATTGATGAAATCGTGGGTTTGCGCCAAACCACATCATGGAAGCGATTATGTCTAGGCAACAACAAGTTCTGCTCATTGAGTACACAATACCTTACTGGCAGTTCTCAGACGCAGGAAAGTGGCAAACACGAATGCTATCCGCTCTTGTACTTCAAGGTTGGGGTCTTTGTGAACCACACCCAGCTCATCGCGGATCAGCCCTACAGGCAAACTCAAAGCGAGTTCTCCTCGTTCAGCTTTATTGAGAATCCCAGCCGTTAAACGACTCCGGATGGTGTACAGTTCTACTTCAGAAATTTGCCCTTTGAGTCCCAGCAATAGCCGCCCGTTTGGTGTTCCAGGATCATAAATGCCCTCTCGATCGCCAATTAAGCAGCGTTTATAACCACATAAATCCAGCAGCGGATACCAATCTGAACAGTTTCGCGATAAGCGCGTCACATCATAGGACAAAATAATTCCCACCTGTCCTAAAGTCACTTGGGCTAAGAGATCTTTGAATCCTTCGCGATGGGCAATGCTCGCTCCGGTTTGTCCCAAATCGTGGTCAATCACTTCCACTTGTGCTTCTGCCCAACCCAGCTCCAGCGCCTGCTTTCGCAGCGCATATTGCAAGCGCAAGCTCTCCTGGTTGCTCAACATCTGATGAGGACTCGACTGGCGAATGTAGATGATGGCTTTGCGATTCAGATGGTGTGCAGTCACCAGTTCGGTTGTGAGCATAAAGTATCTCCTGACATAGAGGAATAAGATCGTGGAGGATGGCTTCCTGCATAGCAGGATTCAAACGGTTCCAGACGGCATGGGCAGGGATTGGCATAGCACCTCATACTGTTGAGCCAGTGTGACGAATTCTGTCACACTCTCTAGTGTCAGCTTGGTGCCCAGACTTTGCTGCCGTGTCGATAATTGTGTTGCTGAGCGAGGAATATTGAGTCGGATGTCTCCCTGGTAGACCACCGCCACATAGCCTCGGTTGTTCCGATAGCTGGAAAAATAGACCACCTGATAGCGCCGTCCAAATAGCGGATGAGTCGGGTCGGTTACTTCTATCTCCGCTGTCTCTCCAGCTAATGGGTTCTGGAATAGGGTTTCATGATCAGGCTTCGTTCGACCAAATTGATCAAGATGCGCTGTTAGCCAAGATCAACACCTTTGCGACACTACGCCGCCAAATCAGGGCGTGGCTGAAGTCAGGGGTATGGGATCAAGGACAATGGTTTGCGACAACCACTGGAACACCCCAAGGGGGCGTACTATCGCCATTACTGGCAAATATTGCCCTACATGGCATGGATACCTACATCAAGCAAGCATTTCCCAAAACATGGGATGCTCAAATGAAAGGGCATATCCAACCGCCCCATCTGATTCGCTATGCGGATGATTTTGTGGTGCTCCACGCCGACTTAGCCATTGTGCAGCAGTGCCAACAAATTCTGGTGGAATGGCTGGCGCAAATGGGTCTCACCCTACATCCAGAGAAAACTCGAATCACCCACACGTTGCATCCGCACGAGGGAAAGGTGGGATTCGAATTCTTGGGTTTCACCGTGCGCCAATTTCTAGCAGGCAACCATCACACGGCACACAATGCCTACGGCACTCCGCTGGGCTGCAAAACCCTGATTCAACCGAGTCAAACCAGTATCCAACGTCATCAACAGAAGATAAAGCAGATCCTCCAACGTCACCAGGCATCCACTCAATCTCAATTGATTGATGCCCTCAACCCGGTGATCATCGGATGGTCGAACTACTTCTCGACCGGGGTTAGTTCCCACGCCTACCAAGGGCTGGATAACTGGTTATATCTACAGTTGAAAAACTGGGCGACCCATCGCCATCCTCGTAAAAGTCAACACTGGATTGCCCATCGGTATTGGCTGATTGACCGAGGTGAAGGATGGACGTTTGCTGCATCCACAGATGACAACTACCAAACTGTTGAGGAGCCGGATGAATCGAAACGATTCACGTCCGGTTTTGAAGACCAGCGGGGCTGGTGACAGTCTCGCTGAGTTTAATTATGCCGCAGATTCTCAAACAACCAGTAGTCGGGAGGAAGGCACATTG
>JBAUTB010000186.1:0-20538 GCA_049582005.1 Gloeobacterales cyanobacterium
GCGTTCCATGATTAGTTAATCTATGACGCTTCATCTATAGATTCCAACAACAAGACTTGGCCCCGCTATCGCTTAAGACTTTCTTTACAGATTTTCTCTTAGTCTTGAGGATTTGTCCTAACTCAAACTCTTCAGAGAAAGGGGCCATTGGTTTAGAATTCACACTGCACTTCCCATATTTTTCTCACAGTACTAATCCTGGTAGAGGCCGCATTCGGACACGGCCTTCTTCCACTACGCTGAAATGTCCAGCCCAGTCTGTTCGACTTGCAAGCGTCGCAATCATCCTTTGTGCTACCTGTGTAGGCGTTGTCATTCTCAGACGAAATAGGATAATGCCACAGGCTGCAGGCAATCTAGCTCGAAACGCCAGTTCTCCAAAATCACGATCGAAGGTCAAGAGAATTCGATTCTCCGCTTCGGTCATAGCTAAGACATCAATATCCAAGCTTCCGGGTGCATGAGTTCGTATCCACACCACATCATGACCTTGCTGGCGCAGAGCCTCAACGGCAACTCCCAAGAAATTTTCGTCTGCCAAAAAATGCATAATCTACGCGGGCAAAACGTAGATTCTTTCTGCTTTCAGCATCGAACTCGCATAGGCGAGACAAGCCTGGATATCTTGAGTTGTCAAGCCTGGATAGTTGCTTAAAATATCGGATTCAGACCACCCCTCAGCCAATAGGTCAATGATGAATTCCACCGCTAAACGGGTTCCTTTGATCGTTGGTTTGCCAACCAGAATATTTGGATCAACCACGATTCGCTCTTGCCAATCCATCATAACTTTACCTCCGTGCAGTTTAATTATGACCTGCTGAGGCTTGGTTAGAATGTGCTATTGCTTGGTTCAACGCCCGCTTCCTATGACAGGATAATAGACATTACGAAAAACGTTTACTATGACTGCTTCTGTTGATTCCACTCCCAGATTTTCCTCTCGTCTTGTTAACGGCATTCTTGCCATCAAACCCCTCGCTAATTTGGCAAAGCACCAAGCCCGTCAGATGATGATCAAGCGGGCAGAGTCCATTGGGGTGCAGTGGACGCAAGAAGCAGCGGCCTTACGCGCTAGAGATTGGACCACAGAATTTAATCAAGTCAATAATCCTGGTCTTACCTATCCCGACTACTATGTGCGCTCTTTCCATGCCTATGAAGAAGGCAACTTGGGCTGGGAACCGGCCACGGAAGTGGAAGTAGCGGCCTATGCCGTACATGCCCGCATTTGGCCCAATGGAGGGGCCGAAGGAGATGCCCGCCTACGGCAGAGTTATCACGATATTCTCAAAGCCCAGATCGCTACGGTTCCTCAAGATATGGTGGACCTGGGCTGTAGCGTGGGTATGAGCACCTTTGCATTACAAACCCTCTATCCCGAAGCAAAGCTCACAGGCGTAGATTTGTCGCCCTATTTTCTAGCGGTGGCTCAATATCGTTCTCCATCAAGGTACCGGGGAAAAACTATTCCCCAATGGCTGCATGCCCCCGCTGAGTCCACGGGTTTGCCCTCGGCCTCTGTAGACCTTGTGTCCGCCTGTCTTCTCTTCCATGAACTTCCTAGAACCGCCGCCGTCCAGATTATCCAAGAAGCAAAGCGGTTGCTTCGTCCCGGTGGCTATTTAGCGCTGATGGACATGAATCCCAAGTCCGACATCTACGCTCAAATGCCCCCCTACATCCTGACCCTGCTCAAGAGTACAGAGCCCTACCTGGATGATTACTTTAGCTTTGACTTAGAGCGAGCTATCACTCAGGCAGGCTTTAGCGAGCCCACGCTGACCTGCAACACCCCCCGCCACCGTGTCCTCCTGGCTCAGCTGGTTTAGGTTCCACCCCGACGAGATGGACGGCCTAGTGTCGTGATATAGAGGACCGCTTCATCTTCAGGGATGCCCAAGACTTCATTGACTTGGTCATCAAAGAATCCAGCAATCCCACTCACGCCTAATTCGAGGCGGATAGCTGCTAGATTGATGCGTTGGCCGAGGTGTCCTGCATCCATATGCAGATAGCGATAGGCCCGTTCTCCATAGCGGTCCACAGCTTTTTTCAGGTCGGCGGTATGAAAGATCACGGCTCCCGCATCCCGCCCTAAATCTTGACCGAGACAGAGGTAATTGATTTCTCGACGGAAATTTTTGAAGCGGATTTGACGTAATTCTCTTGCTTGAGGTGCATAGTAGTAGCAACCTTCATCAATACCTAGCACTCCAGTGACGGCTACAAACGTTTCCAGCAAAGATAAATCGAAGTATTCCGGACTGGGGTCGAAGCCTTGGCTATCGTATTTAGTGGGTAGATACGTAAAACTGAGAATTTGCTGAAGTTCGCGGATGGTCAGGTCTTCTCCCGTAAATTGACGGGTAGACCGACGCTGGATGATCGTTTCCTCCAGTTTGTCTTGCCAAAGAATTGGTTCTGTTTCGGTGGAGACTTTAAGGCAGAAGGGAAAGTTGTATTTGTCCCGTTCGGCCTCTGCGGGCTGGGGAGCCCGAGGCGATTGACCGATTTTGGAGTGGTTGTGTATGAAGCTCAACAGCGCTCCTGGTTCAACCTCAGGGTAATCTATACATTTTTCGGAAGGAAGGACTAAACTTCCTTCCCACTCCGTGCGTTCGCCTTCAGGATTTTCTAGCAGAGCCACCACCGCACTCGGTGCTTCTTCCTCGATATTCAGATACAAAAGGTCTGCCAAGCCATCGTCATAGAAACCACCTAAGAGACCAGCATGAAAACCCATAAGGGCACCAGCTAGTTCGATATTGCCCAAGAGGTGACCGGTATCCAGATAAACTCTGCGATAGGCTCGGTCTTGGTAACGCCAGCGGGAACGCTCAAATAGCGTAGTAGTCACCAAGGCAAGCGTTGCTTGGCGGATATAGGGATGTAAAAAACAAGTGGCTAGGAATTTGTCCCAGACAGGGCTATCCCAAAAACGGATCAGGCTATGGTCTTTGACCTGATAGTTATATAAGCCTTCCCGAAAACCTAGGGTCCCCCGACTGACCAGGTAAATCTCCGCCGGATAAAGTCCGCCCGCGGAAGGGGCCGCCCGCATATAGAACGGATGGTCAGGATAGGGCACCACCGCCGTTACCCCATAACTGAGATAGAGCAATTTCGAAATCCGTTTGCGCTCTTCGAGCACTACAGGATCTTCTGTAAGGTTGTCTGCTTGCAAAAGGTAGGGTTTTAAATCAATAACCGTGCCAACCGGATACTTTTTAAAAGGATAAGGTTGGCTCTCCCAATCCAAGGGCTTCGCACTAAGCGCAATCCCCTCTGGAGTGTATTTGGTCTGTTGGTGATAGTAAATGGAGAAACTATCTGGGCCGGTGGTCATGAGCCATGCCTGAGTGCATAGCTATAATCTAACGCGCCTCCCCGAACTAACTTCCGTAGAGTTTGGCACGATTCGGTGCATCCTGCTCAATGCGGGCTTTTAGATTATCCAGGGTTCGTTGAGCGACTTCTTGGGCAGGAGCATCGGCATCGACCCGGATATCGGCCTGAGCGTAGTAGCGCTGTCGCTCATGAAAAATGGTTTTCAGGGTCTGTAAAGGGTCTTCTTGCTGAAGCAGGGGACGAGGAGTGGGATCTTGGCTAACTCTTGCGAATAAGGCTTCAGGGAGCACATCCAACCAAATGACGACACCATGATGGAGATAGGACCAATTCTCAGATTTGAGGACAGCTCCCCCCCCCGTGGAGATGACCAAACGGGGATAGGGGGCGAGCTGAGCCAAAACCTGAGTTTCCAGAGTGCGAAAAGATTCTTCTCCCTCCTGGGCAAAAATTTCAGCAATGGTCGTTTTACTTACCTGTTCAATGAGTTGGTCACTATCAAAAAACTGATAGCCTAGTCTCTCCGCCAAAATGTGGCCTACGGTGGATTTTCCAGAACCCATCATCCCGATGAGATAGAGATTTACGCCGCGAAGCATCGCGTTGTCGGAAGGGGCAAAAGGACCAGTCATGATGAGCGCAAAATAGGAAAAAAAGCTGTTTCTGTTTAATTCTAGGCCGCTAACGATTGTTCCAGAAATAGTTTGCAATGTCTGATTTTTCTTGAGGAGTCTCTTCTGTTGGATTCAACAACACCGATCGCTGGACTACGGTTTTTATCGAAATGGAATTGATCCGACGTGCGACTCGGCTGGGAATCCCATAACCGTAAACAATATGGCCCTGGCCTGCTAAGACGACGACATAGAACCCTGGATTCCTTTTCAGAAATTGGGCGATGACCTCAGCCATGGTCTCATCCCACAGGACTTGGGCTTGAAAGAACCGCGCAAATTGCGAAGGATCTTTTGCCTTACCTTTTTCGTGAACATCCTTATAGACCTCTTCCAGTGATTCTCGATACTTTAGGTTATCCGTCCGTATTTGTGAAATAGGAGGAATAAACTTTGTATCAGCAGCCTTAAGACTACGCAACCCTTTGCGGGATACTTTTGTGGTTACTTCCGATGGGGTGTTGAGGGCTAGAACAGGAAGCTTTTTTTCTTTAGCGAACTGTAGAATAGGTGCGTAGTTTTCCCAAGGATAGCCCCAGCGCTTTTTATATTGGCTCTGTTTTTGTAGAGCCGCTTCTGTTAGTTTTCCCTGTAAATAATTGTCTAGAACTAGTTGGTAAGGACGTTGAAACATTTCCATACCAATAGCCATCCTGGGGTCTTTTTCATAGAGCTGTTGGATGATATATAGTTGGGCTTTATGGTCTTCGGCGCTATCGTGAGTTTCTCCCAAATAAACTACATTCGCTTGTGCTAAGTCTTGAATAACTTCCTGAGGGGATAGATCTCCAGCCCTGCTTGGACTCGATATTTTTTGGGCATAAGCAGGCGATAGAAGCGTAAACACCACCCATAACATAAAGATACTTATACGGAATCCCATAAGACCTCTAAGTGCTGAGTAGTATCTAATATTTTGATATAGGGTCGTTCTATCGCGGTAAAAGGTTCCTCCGCTTGCCGTTGTTGCGCTAAGAGTTCCACTCCAGCATCCGTGATATCTCCCTCGCGTCTCAGCAATCGCTCACGTAGAACCTCGAGGGGTGCCGTGCAATAGAAAATACGAAAGGGAAGCTGATTCACTTTGGCCTGCTCTAGGACGGTTAACCTGAAAACTTGCTGATCGTATTTTGCATCGAGAATCACAGGATATCCCTGTGTTGCTAATGTAATCCCTAAGTACAATAGACGGCTATAGGTCCGTTCGTTCATCGCTGGAGTATACAGTTTTGCTTCCCCTCGTTCATAGAGGGATATACCCCCCAAATGTTTGCGCACAGCATCGGAACGGATATGAATAGCATTCAATCTACGAGCGAAGTAGCGGGCTACGGTGCTCTTGCCAGAACCAGAGAGTCCCGACATCAAGATCAGCTGTCCTTGATGCTTTTGCGTATACTGCCAAGCTAATTGGTAATAGTGTGCAGCTTTTTGCTGAGCCTCCGCTTTTGCCTCTTCGGATATGGCTGGATCATCAAGCAGGAAAGAAGTTACCTTTGCGCGCACATAGGCTTGGCGAATGAGATACAAAGGCAAGATTTGTAGACCTTCCCAATCTCCTGTTTCCTCTATATAGGTATTTAGAAAAGCATTACTAAGATCTGGACGATGTTGCGCTTCTAAGTCCATGACCACAAAGGCTACATCGTACATGACATCTACAAAACGGAAAGCCTGATTAAATTCTATGCAATCAAACAGTAAGATTTGGTCTTGCCAGAGACAAATATTGCCGAGGTGTAAGTCTCCATGACATTCTCGAATTCGGTTATCGGCGACTCGGTTTTCGAATAATGCTTGCTGCTCTTGAAAGAACCAGTCTGTATACTTTCGGGTCTGGTCAAATTGCTCTTGGGTTTGCGGACCGCCAATGTATTTTTTGGTCTGTTCATAGTTTTGATCAATCACTGCTCGGATCTGGACCATCCGACCAAAGGTTTGAATAGCATCATCGGTTTGGGATTGGGCATGGAATCTGGCCACCACTCGACCTAAGTCTTCCATCCGTTTTTCCGTTAATTCCCCTTTTTCAAGCAGATGCGTAAACAGAGCATCCTGTGGAAATTGACGCATTTTCAGGGTGTACTCTACAGGTTCTCCCGTACCCTTGAGGAATAACCGATTGCCCCCTTGCGTGATGGCTAAGACTTCTAAATATAAATGGGGTGCTCCTCGCTGATTCAGTCTCAGCTCTTCTTCACAGAAATATTTGCGTTTTTCTAGCGTCGTAAAATCTAAAAAACCAAAATTCACCGGTTTTTTAACTTTATAGGCGTATGCTCCGGTCAAGAGGACATAGGAAATATGCGTCTGAATCAGTTGAATCGGTTCTGTCACCGGATGAGGATAAAACTCCGGGGTGAGCATGTGCTGAATGAGGGGCGGCAGGGCTGTCATGGTCAGCGTTCATCAAAGGACTCAAATCCTCTCCAGTCTGCCTCTTTATTCATTTTGATGCGAGTCTCTGATGAAATAGCGACAATGGAGTTATTAGAGTCTTACCTAGGAGGCATAAAACTATGGCTCGGCTAGAACAGCGTCGCCCCCAGAATGCCAGCGGGGACCTTTATGTAGACAGTACCTGCATTGATTGCGATACATGCCGCTGGATGGCTCCTGAAGTTTTCCATGAAGCCGGAGGCCAGTCTGCGGTTTATCATCAACCGGAAAATGAAAAAGAACGATTGCATGCGATGCAAGCTCTGCTCGCCTGTCCTACCGCTTCGATTGGAACCGTGGAAAAGCCGACTGATATTAAGGCGGTCCAGCAAAGTTTTCCGATTTTGGTGGCGGAGAATGTCTATCACTGTGGCTATCATGCGGAAAGTTCCTACGGGGCTGCCAGTTATCTGATTCAGCGAGCAGAAGGCAATATCCTGGTGGATTCTCCTCGTTTTGCTGCGCCACTGGTCAAGCAATTAGAAGCGATGGGGGGCGTCCGCTACCTCTATTTGACCCACCGAGATGATGTGGCAGACCATCAAAAGTATCATGAGCATTTTGAGTGCGAACGTATTCTGCATCGGGATGATATTGGACCCAATACCCGTGAAGTGGAAATTCAACTTTCGGGGACTGAACCGGTGGCCTTTGCTGCTGATTTATTGATTATTCCCGTGCCCGGTCATACCAAAGGTCATACGGTTCTCCTCTATAAAAACAAGTTTCTCTTTACGGGAGACCACTTGGCTTGGTCTAGCCGCTATGACCAACTAATCGCCTTTCGCAATGCTTGCTGGTATTCCTGGCCTGTGCTGATTGAGTCTATGAAGAAGCTAACGGATTATTCCTTTGAATGGGTACTCCCTGGGCATGGGCGCCGCCATCATGCAGAGGCCGAGAAGATGCAGAAGCAACTAGAACAATGTATTACCTGGATGGAAGCCAATTAGTTAGAGACGGTCCTTATATGCTGCGTACAGGTTTCTCATCAAAGCACCTCTCCGCTAAGGTTTCAGGTGAAAAGCTAGACTAGAGGAATGAAGTAGAACCCCACAGATAAAGTATCTATGTTCCCTAAAAATCTCAAACCATGGTTTTTCGTAGCACTTAGCCTAACGGGCTTGTTCATTGGTTTGGCAACTTTTGAAGGAACAAAAGCTGATGAAGTAAAAAAAGCCGACCCTTTGAGTAGTCTGCAAAAGACACGGGCAGAACAATTAACCAACCTCTTTGAGAATGGTTCTTTTGATTTTGCCTATGGATTCGTAAAATCTTTGGGAGATGGGCGGGGAATTACGGCAGGTCGGGCTGGCTTTACCACTGCAACGGGTGACTTATTAAAGGTCGTCAAAGACTATACGGCTCAAAAGCCAGATAATGTGTTGGCAGAATTCATTCCAAGATTGTGGGAAATTTTTCGAGAGAGAAGTGATAGGGAGGAAGGCTTGGAGGGATTGTCTCAAGCCTGGAAAACTGCCTCCAAAGACCCTGATTTTCGGCGCGTTCAAGATGAGGTTGTCGATGAGCTGTACTATCAGCCATCGGTTCAGTATTCTAATCAGTTGGGACTGCGCACTGCTCTAGCTCGGGCCGCTGTCTATGACACGATCATCCAGCATGGTGGGGGTGATGATCCCGATGGTTTGCCGGCTATTTTGGAGCGCACCCAACAGACCCTAGGGGGTACCCCTGTTAGCGGTATCGATGAAAAACTTTGGCTCGACACTTTTCTCTCCCAGCGCCGGGAAACCCTGGCTCATGCCCATGATGAAAGCACCCGTGAGGTGTGGAGCAAATCCGTAGGTCGTTGCGACGTTTTCCGGTCTCTGGCAGAGCAAGGAAACTATAATCTTTCTGGCGTAATCACCGTAAATGCGGGTGGATTTAATGATGTCTTGCGGGAATAAAGACTAACTATAAGTCTTTGAAACATTGGTGACGGTAGCTTTGCGTTCCAGTTTTCCCCAGCCTGGGGCTAATCCCCTCAAGGCGGTGAGTACTGATTTGATCATCACGTAATACATAACTTGTCGATAGACAAAGCGCTGTATGACAAGCCAAAAGATCAGTGAATTATCTTCTTTATCTAACCGGAATGCAATGACCGAAGTTACTAGGTCTACCGTCAAAAACAGAGCGAAGTAGAGCAGAATTACGATAGCGTCAACCGATGAATACTCCAATGGATTCGGATGTTGCCATTTGTTGACAAAGATCGATGCAATAGAGCCAATAAAAACTAAATCGGTGATTGGAGAAATCAAAGAAAAGATGATTTGGAATAGCCAAGTATTGGGTAATCCGATAAATCCCAAGGTGCCCTGTTTGGTCGATAGCATAGCATCTCGATGTTTCCAGGCACATTGCAACGTACCAAAAGCCCAGCGAAACCTTTGTTTTGCTAGGGTTGCCAGGGTATCAGGAGCTTCTGTGTAGCAAAGAGCTTTCTCTTCGTACGCAATGATTTGACCCGTCTTGCGAATGGTAATTGTCATGTCTTGATCTTCGGCCAAGGTATCAGCGCTGAATCCACCTGCAGCTATGATATCTGATGTCCGCCAGGCTCCAATCGCTCCCGGCACTACCGTAATGCAGTTGAATAGAGCAAAAGCTCTACGGTCTAGATTTTGGCTAATGATGTATTCAAGGGCTTGCCAACGGGTCACTAGATTAATCCGATTGCCTACTTTTGCATTCCCTGCCACAGCCCCCACCTTGGGGTTTTCAAAATGGCGAATCAGTAAACGGATCGCATCCTTGGGAAAGAGGGTATCGGCATCTAAGGCAATAATAATTTCGCCCTTGGCCTTTTCAATCCCGTAGTTTAGCGCAGAGGCTTTACCTCCATTTGACTTTTGATACACCCTAACTTTTGGATGGTCTTTGAAGTGCTCTTGAACAACCTCAAAAGTCCGGTCAGGGGAACCATCATCAACCATGATGATTTCAAATTCACCTTCATAATCGCTAGACAATAGTGTGCTGATCGTTCGATTAACCACCGATTCCTCTCGATAGGCTGGTATCACGATAGAAACATAGGGCCTATAAGTAGTAGAAAAAGAAGGTTTTGCGCTACGCTGATGGACAATGGCGACTCCCGTGATAAAGATAATGCGTGCAATCCCTAGTACGATTCCAGCGGTGAAAATCCAATACAGAGCCCCTTGGGATAGCTCTCCGATAGAGAAGACAATGGCATCTGAGAGGCTGGTTAAGCTGTCATCTTTAGGAACGAGGGGCATGACTGCATTCGAACCGAGTCCAGCCAGGGTGCCGACCGTTACAAAGTGATACCCACGCGCCCGCAATTCATCAATCAGATGAGGTAAAGCGGCAACCGTTGCAGAGCGGTCGCCTCCGCCATCGTGAAGGAGCACAATCTGCCCGTGTGCTTCAGCGGCTGTGGAATCTTCAAGGTCTTTGGCAGTTACCCCTGCTATGGTTCGTTGCGTGATATTCTCCGCGTTAGCCCGCTGTTCAGGGTTGGGGTTGTCTATATCCCAGTCATCAGGGTCTACCCGCAAGCCGACGGTAATATAGTTGAGCTTACGTTGTGCTTCCAGGATTGGTTCTACCTCGTTGGGAGTTTTAGGTTCTGCGTCTCCAAAGTAAGGCGCACGCCACAGTCGCATTTGGTGCCCGGTGACACTTTCCACTAAGCGTTCATTGGCGGTTAGCTCTAAGTCAGTAACTTCTTTGGGGACCGTCCCCAGGTTTGGGTGGGTATAGGTGTGATTCCCTAGCTCATGGCCGTCCTGGAGCATTTGATTGAGCAGCCAAGAGGCACGATTGACATTTTGACCAATGACAAAAAAGGTAGCCGGTACTTTTTTCTGTTTGAGTATCTCCAATATTTGGGGAGTCCACTGAGGGTCTGGGCCATCGTCAAAAGTGAGGGCAACCGCTTTCGGGTCTTGGTTGCCAGTGCGCTGTATTACATAGGCCGATGGATATTTTGTATAGGCTTCATACTCAATCAATCCTTCCTTATCAGTCTTAAGCAAGCGTTTTCCCTGGGTAGGGACCGCCTTTACTTGCAGAATTTCTCCCTTACCTTCAAAGTCCACATCGTAGTCAAAGTGGATGTCTTTGAGGGTGGAAACAAGCCCTTTATTCGGAACTCTGCCTAGGTTCTGATGGCTGAAAAACTGCCAAAGTGAGGGGTCTTCTGAACCCATACGCCACAGAGCATAACCGGCTGGATGATAATCCTTCGATGCCTGCACCTGATTGTAGGCAGTCACTGCATCAAGAAACCATACCTTGTGGATATATCCTGATTCTTCATAGGCAAAGTGGGGATTCATCGTCCCTTCAAAGTGAATAGAGGCTTCGGAATCTCGCGCAGAAAGCATGGCTTCTTGGAAGGTTACCTCGGTTCCTTCTGTATTTCCCTTGTTATCAATCTTCCAGTCGTAGCCGTAGTTGCCAATAGCAATGATGGTATGAGCAGGATCCAGCTTACTCATAGGCTGATCTAAGGTATCTTCGAACCAATCTTGTGCCGCAACAGGACCTGCTTCTCCTGAATTATAGTGTTGGTCATAGGCCATCAAAATCAAGTCATCGGTTACTTGGGCATAGCGAGGTAAATTCCAATCGGGATCACCGATGGGAACACTTTGAACCACGCGCCAGCCATGAGCCGCAAAGGCTTGATGAAGCTCTGACATGAACGTAAGTAAGTCTGCTTGACCCGTTTTGGGCACATTCTCAAAATCAATCGTTATACCATCGAAGCCATTTTCCTGAACAAAATTGGCAAGTCTATGAATGAGTAAAGTGCGGGATTCTGTCTTGTGAATCCAATGGTTTAGCGGTCCCACTTGCCAGTCTTGTTGATCAAAATTATTAATGAGGGGCAATATTTTTAGCGTGGGGTTTTTACTCTTGACTAAGGCAATAACCTTTTTATCAATGTCATATTTAAGGGGTTCACTTCCTGCGCTTAAGTGGAGCCATTCAGGTATTAGCCAATCTAATTGATGAACATTTTTTGCTAAAGATGCATAGGAAGAGTCATCCCAATTTACATAAAACCCAATAGAAAGAGGAGAAGAACTTGGAGATGCTAACTTCTTATAGTTGGCGATAGAAGATTTACCTAAATGCTTGTCAAAGATTTTTGCTTCAGCAGTGTCAATATTAATTGCTTTTAGAGCACCATGGCCTGGTTTGAGTGACAGAAATCCCCGTAGTGGCGTCGTTAAGATATTGATCGTAAAGCTTGCTAACAGGGCGGTGACAACTATTCCAAGGACTACAGAAGCAGAGGAAATCCACCGCCAGCGTTGGCCTGACGGGTCATGAAAAATAGGGAGCTTATTCATAAAAGAATGTCATTCAGTGAGAAGTGTAGCTTAATGTCAGCGAGTAAGATTCTTACATTTAAATTTGTTATGGCTGTGTCGTACCTATGTCATATATGTGTTGGATAAAGTATCGAACTTTGGTATATTTCACGTTATGTTTTGTTTAGGAATGGGTATGAACCTTAAGAAGTTTGCCCCTGCTCTGTTACTGGCTCTGGCTACTTTTCTGCCTCTGCCCGTAATCGCTCAATCTACGGCAGCCCCTGAAAAGCCAGCCACTAGTGCTCCCGCTGCGGAGAAAGATGCAGGTAAAACAACAAAGAAAACAAAAACCAAGAAAACCACTGATACATCCACTAAAACCACGAAAGATACAGCAAGCACAGCTAAGCCTGCAAAAGACTCTAGCAAGGCGATGAAGGATTCTGGTTCTACAGAGCAGAAATCGAAAAAGGCTAAGCAGTCTGCACCAGCAGCGACTGATTCTGCTGCTTCTCCTGATGCAACGAAAGGCTCTACGGGCGAGAAGAAACCGAACAAAGCCAAATCTAAGCCCTCTGAGGATACAGCGGCTACTCCTGCAGCTGCAGATTCTACCAAGGCGATGAAGGAGGAGAAGGGAGCTAAACCTGCCGCTCCCAGCACTGCTGCTCCCGAAAAAGCGACGAAGGAAGAAAAGGGGTCTAAAAAACCCGCCGAGGCGACTACGGTTCCAGCTGATGCTCCTTTGGTCAAGGATGGAGACAACACAACGCTAGAGCCCATCGACACAGGTTCTAAGAAAGCTCCTGCTGCGACGGCACCCACAGAGTCTACGGAAAAGGATTCTAAGAAAGCTCCCGCGGCGACAGCGCCCACAGAGTCTACGGAAAAGGATTCTAAGAAAGCTCCTGCTGTTGCTGCTCCAGCTAAGGACTCAAGCAAAGCCACCTCTGAGGGAAACACCAAGAAGTCCACGAAAGCCATGATCAATATCAACTCTGAGTCTTTAAAAGACCTCCAGCAGGTTAAGGGCATTGGCCCTGTGACGGCAAAGAAGATTGTCGATGGTCGCCCTTACAAGTCCTTGGATGATTTGGTGACTAAGAAAGTCTTAACTCAGAAGCAGCTTGATAACTTCAAGACGCAAATGACACTCAAGTAAATCTTGCTTCTATTGGCTAAAGCCCACAGAGCTATTCTGTGGGCTTTTTACTGCTTACAGAAATCAGACAGCCAGATTGAGTTCATACATAGTGCAATCAGGTTTCACCTGCGTCCCTAAAAGATTAACGCAACCGAAAGCAATTTAAGAAGGAGTAGGAGCATTACTTTTTCGCTTCAACCACCCCAATATTTCTCCTACCGTTAGCTTCAGTTCTGCTGCAAATTCTGGAATAGGCAGAGGAATATCTGGTTCATCGATAATCGTGAACTGTTGTCCGATCTGCCCAACAAACACGGACTGATCATCTGGATCGATCAACCATCCCATCTGAGCGCCATGATCCAGGCAGTGGCGAATATTTTTCAGCACTTTAGATCTGCGTTGGTCGGGAGAAAGGATCTCTATGATCCAATTAGGAACAGCGGTAAAGAAGTCTTCAATTTCTCCATCCTCGGTACGAGGGATTCTAGAAGTGGTGAATACCGCGACATCAGGAACAATGGATCTATTTCCAAAAGTACACCGCAATTCTGGAAAGGCTTCAGCAATACCTTGTTCACTGAGGAGCGGACTGATTGCGAACAATAATTCGCGCTGAATAATGCTGTGTCTTCCATTCGGCATTGGCTTTTGGATAATTTCCCCATCGATGTATTCACTGGCGGGTTTCGTCTCTGGAAGCTGCAGAAATTCTTCAAGGGTGACCGATTTGATTGGCGTTTGAACCACGGGCTTATCCCCAGGAAATCAACCTGATTCAACTATATAGCCATTCTCAATGGCATGAAATAGTACAGACGCTGTATCGCGTCTCTCCATGCCTCGCCGCATATCACCATGCGCCTTTCCACATTCTCACATTCAAATGAAAAATACTCTATTTCCCAGACACAAAGGCTTGCAAACTCTGTAGATTTTTCCCCGTCAATTTTTGGCCCGTATAAGGATTTTTACAAGAGAGTAACTTAGCAGAACCAGCAACGGCTGTAGCGCATTCTCCAGCGGTAGCCATGGGCTCAGAAAATAGGCGTACTTTCAAGGCTACTTCCTTAGCCGCCAAGATCTTCTTGATTCCTTGGGGTTTCAGTTCGACATCAATATTTTCTTGCTTCCCGGTGGAATCGCGAAAGGTGGTGAAGTCATAGTCAAAAGGAAACTGCAGTCCTTTTCCATCCACATCCAGGAAAACGGATTGAGCATCAGAACTCAAAGCATGATTCGTGGCCACGGGTTTGAGCACAAGGCGCAAAGCGTAGCGGGGTGCTTTATCTTCTGGTGTTAGATTTTCACCTGTGGCTGTAAATGTGAGGGCGCTGACATTCAGCTTGGTCGTGTATTCCCCGGCAGTAATAATTTTTGCTTCTTTCCCCGCAGCATCTTTAAAGGGACTGCCATCGGATTTGAGCAAGAAATAACTATTGGGATCTTGGTTAAAACTAACGGATTTGCCTGGAGTGTAGATGATCGGTTCTACTTCCTTAGGGGCCTCTGTAAGCTTAGCTGCGCCACAAGCTCCTAATAAAAAGACGAGGGGCAAAGCAAACAAGGAAACACGCATCACGCAAAACCATGGAGGAAACAGCCCGTATTATCTCCCAAAGCGACACGTCCAACGCATAAAATCGACCTATGGAATACTTGTATGAATTTGATGTAGTCGTTGTTGGGGCGGGGCATGCTGGCTGTGAAGCGGCGCTAGCTGCCGCCCGTCTTGGTTGTCGCACCCTTTTGATGACGATGAATCTGGATACCATGGCCTGGCAACCCTGTAATCCTGCGGTCGGGGGTCCCGCTAAATCTCAGTTGGTGCATGAAGTAGATGCCCTGGGGGGTGAAATCGGCAAAATGGCCGACCGTTGCTACCTGCAAAAGCGGATTCTCAATAGCTCTCGCGGTCCTGCCGTATGGGCTTTGCGGGCTCAGACGGATAAGTTGGAATACTCCCGTGTGATGAAGAGGGTCCTAGAAAGCACCCCGAATCTAACGGTCCGCCAGGGTATGGTGACGGACTTATATCTGGATACCCATGGGGCCGTTGAAGGGGTTGGTACGTACTTTGGAGTGGATATTCGTTGCCGCTCTGTAATTTTGACCACCGGCACTTTTCTCCAAGGCAAGATTTGGATCGGACGCAAATCAATGGATGCAGGACGGGCTGGAGAATTCCCCGCCGTGGGCCTCACCCAACAGTTACATGATTTGGGATTTGAAACTGGACGTCTAAAAACGGGAACGCCTGCGCGAGTAGACCGTAGAACCGTGGACTTCTCGGGAATGGAAGAACAACCCCCTGACTTGGAGGTCCGCTGGTTTAGCTTTGACCCAGAAGCCTGGGTAGAGCGGGAGCAAATGAATTGTTATTTGACGCATACGACGGCGGCGACGCATCAAGTGATACGGGAAAACCTGCATCTATCCCCCATGTTTAGCGGCGATATAGATGCCAAAGGCCCCCGTTATTGCCCCAGCATCGAAGACAAGATTGTCCGTTTTGCCGATAAGGAATCCCATCAGATTTTTATTGAACCCGAGGGCCGAGACACCCCCGAACTCTATGTGCAAGGATTTTCCACCAGTTTGCCGGAGTCGGTCCAGCTAAAAATGCTCCAGACTTTGCCAGGCATGGAAAACTGTGTGATGCTGCGTCCGGCCTACGCGGTGGAGTACGACTACATTCCTGCGACCCAGTGCTACCCTACCTTGATGACCAAAAAGGTGGAAGGCCTATTTTGTGCCGGTCAGATCAATGGCACCACGGGCTATGAAGAAGCTGCCGCCCAAGGAATCATCGGGGGAATCAATGCAGCGCGGTTGGTCCAGGGCAAAGAGCTAATGCACCTGTCCCGTGAGAGTTCCTACCTTGGAACGCTCCTGGATGATTTGGTCACGAAGGAAATCCGTGAACCCTATCGGATGCTGACCTCCCGCTCTGAATACCGTCTGGTGCTGCGTTCCGATAATGCAGATGAACGCTTAACGCCCATCGGGCGCGAAATCGGTCTGATTGATGACCGCCGCTGGCAGCTATTTACGGATAAATATCGGACCATTAGCCAAGAGATCCAGCGCTTACAGACTATCCGCGTTCAGGACCAATCGGAAGCAGGTCAAAAATTTATAGCAATGACCAAAGAAGGATTCAAGCCGGGGATGTCTTTGGCTGATTTATTGCGGCGTCCTGGAGTCCACTATGAAACGTTGGAAGCATCTGGACTCTCAGAACCGCAGGAATGGTATAACCTGCCAGGATTAGACCGCGCCATTCGGGAAGGGGCCGAAATTGCTATCAAGTATGAGGGTTATATCAACCGCCAAAATCGTCAAATTGAACAATTGAGTAAGCATGCCAATCAGAAAATTCCAGATACTTTGAACTATCAAAATCTAGAATTTCTCTCGAAAGAATCCCGTGAAAAACTGACGAAGATTCGCCCCCAAACGATTGGTCAAGCCAGTCGTATTGGGGGGGTTAATCCAGCCGATGTCAATGCCCTTCTCGTCTATTTGGAAGCAGAAAGACGGAGGAAAGAAATTGTGCTGGCGCAGAAGTAGATCCCGCGTTCCCCGCTTTTTGACTATTCTATTTAAAGGGCACCTCGATTAATTCGAATTTATTGAGAATAAAGCCTTTTATTGAGAATCTCTTGCGAGATTTCAAGGGTTTGGGCCATCGGCAAATCTATTTTTCGAGGTGCCCGAAAAATAGATTTCTCTTTGATTGAATTTTTTAACTTTTAAGGCTTGTATTTAACGAAAATTTAGCTATTTTTTATTGCCTTCTTAAACTATAAATAGTCTTATCTTAAACCTAGGGTGACACACTGCCTTTGATTTAGCTGAATTTCCCTCTTAAAAAAAAGAACTCAAAAAAGGGAATCGCATGGCTATTCGGGAAGCAAACCACAAATTTTTTACTGTAAGTTACTAGGAATTAGGAATCGCCAACCATGCCAAACGTAAAACTGCAAGGATTTGCTCAACTACCTGCCGACACCTTTGCGGCGGGTCCTGATGCGGGTAATGATATTTCCGCGAACGGACGGACAGGGCCTTTTATGGGACAACCTGTTCAGGGGTTTAGCGGGGTTCAGTCTGCTGGCCAGAATGCTTACTGGTTTCTTGCGGATAATGGTTTTGGCACTAAGGACAACAGCGCCGATTTTCTATTACGCCTCTATCGTCTGGAGCCTAACTTTCAGGGTCAGCCTAATGGTGATGGCAGCGTCAAAGTCTTAGATTTCATCCAACTCTCAGACCCCAATAAAAAAGTTCCTTTCCAAATCACCAACGAAGGCACCAGCGACCGCCTATTGACCGGGGCTGATTTTGACGTTGAGTCCTTTGTTTTGGCTAGGGATGGCACAATCTGGATTGGTGATGAATTTGGACCCTATTTATTACATTTCGATGCAACGGGCAAACTCCTAGAGGCTCCGGTTAGTACCCCCAATGTTCCTAAACTAAATACGTTGGATGGAAAACCTCCCATCGTTATTGGCCATCGAGGGACTGCTGGTCTTCGCCCAGAGCATACCCTGGCGTCCTATGAGCTTGCGATTGAGCTAGGGGCTGATTTTATTGAACCCGACCTTGTCTCTACCAAGGATGGAGTCCTGATTGCGCGCCACGAAGTCAACATTAAAGACACTACAGACGTTGCAGACCGCCCAGAATTTGCTGACCGCTTCACCACAAAAACCATTGATGGGGTGACGGAGCCAGGCTGGTTTGCGGATGATTTTACCCTGGCTGAAATCAAAACTTTGAAAGCAAAAGAGCGTCTTCCTTTCCGTGACCAATCCTTTAATGGTCAATTTGAAGTACCCACCCTCCAAGAGATCATCGACTTAGTCAAGAAGGTGGAAGCAGATACGGGATGTAAAATTGGCATTTACCCAGAAACTAAGCATCCTACGTATCACGCCTCCGTCGGCTTATCTCTCGAACAGCCCCTTGTCGATATCCTGAAGCAGAATAATTTCACCGACCCAAGTCGGGTATTCATCCAGTCCTTTGAAGTGGGGAATTTGAAGAAACTCAATCAAATGATTGATGTGCCGCTGATCCAATTGTTGGATGCGACAGATGTTGCCCTCGATGGCACGCTGATCGAAACGAGACCTTATGATTTTGTGGTTAGCGGAGATCCTCGCAGCTATGGTGATTTGCGAACCCCAGAAGGCTTGAAAGAAATTGCCAGCTATGCTGACGGGATTGGACCCTGGAAACGGATGATCGTCTCTGTAAAAGGCACCGATGCTGATGGCGATGGGATAGCGGATGATGTCAACGGTGATGGAGCTGTCAATGATGCGGACAAGACTCTGCTATCTCCCACTTCTTTAGTCAAGGATGCCCATGCTGCAGACTTGTTGGTCCATCCCTATACCTTCCGCAACGAAGGCCTGTATTTGGCTGCCGACTATAAGGGCGACCCAGAGTTAGAGTACCGCCAGTTTATCCAGCTAGGGGTAGATGGATACTTTACTGACTTCTCTGGCACTGGCGTTAAAGTCCGGACGCAGGCCACCGAAGATCAGGTCCTTTCTCCCCAAAATCCAGATGTTCTATCTGGAGAAAAACTTTCCAATCTGTCGCGCTCTAAAGGCTTTGAAGGATTGGCGATAAGCCCAGACCGTACTAAACTCTATCCTTTACTGGAAGGCCCTGTGGTGGGAGACCCTACCAATGCCCTTAGGATCTACCAGTTTGATGTCGCTTCTAGTAAGTTCCAGGAACTGCTCGGTTACTATCGTCTGGAAAGCCCCAGCAATGCGATTGGCGATTTTACCGTTGTCAACAGCAATGAGTATCTAGTGATTGAACGCGACCCAAATCAAGGTGACGCAGCCAAGTTCAAGAAAATCTTTAAAGTAGACCTCTCGCAGAAAGATGCCGATGGCTTTTTTGCCAAAGAGGAAGTGGTGGATCTTCTCAATATCCAGGACCCCAATGACCTCAATAAAGATGGTAAAACAACGTTTACGTTCCCTTTTGAAACGATTGAAGATGTTCTGGTCATTGATAAAAACACTCTGCTCGTGGCCAATGACAATAATTATCCCTTCTCCAGCGGTCGGCCTCCCGACATTGATAACAACGAAAGCATTCTGCTGAAGTTGGAGAATCCCCTTAATCTGGACCCCCGTGCAGGCGTTAATGCCGATCCAAAGGCGGGGAAGGACTTCTTTTTAGATAAAAACGATTCTCTGATTGGGACAGCGCTCAATGACCGTTTCTTTGTCGGGGAAGGGGGGCGCAATAACATGACTGGAGGCGATGGTGCCGACCAATTCTGGATAGTCAATGGAGTAATTCCTAAAACGGCCAATACAATTACCGACTTCCAAGTAGGCACCGATGTCCTTGGCCTATCCGGGCTTGGATTATCTTTTCAGGACCTCTCCTTGAATCAACGCGGGGCAGATACCTTTATCTCAAATCAAGGGAAAGACCTAGCGGTACTGTTGGGTATTCAGACGACTTCCCTGAGTTCCAGTAGTTTTGTTTTTATCTGAATCAAAGGAACCTAGCCTTAATGAATAATGCCTTTCCGAACCAAGTAGCTTCTGGGGATACCACTCAATCCTCTACTGTTTTGTGGACTCGGAGCGCAACTTCTGGCTCAGTCATCTTTGAGTATGCAACAGACCCCGACTTCAAAGGTATTCTGGGCAGTTTCAGCCAGACGGTTACAGACCCCCTAATCCCGGTAAAGCAAGAAGTGCTGGGCATTTCTCCGGGGACTCGGTATTTCTATCGGGTCATCAATGCAGATGGAAATAAAGCCAGCGGTCAGTTTAAGACGGCAGCCGAGCCGGGGACGAATGTCGGGTTGCGTTTCGGAGTGGCAGGCGACTGGCGTGGTGAGTTGAGCCCCTATCCTGCCATTCGTAATGCTCCTGGGCACAACCTGGACTTTTTCGTGGAGCTTGGCGATACGATTTATGCGGATTTTGCTTCTCCCGATGTACCGCTAGCCCAAGCCACTACGATTGATGAATTCCGGGCCAAGCATAACGAAGTCTATAGCAGCCGCTTCGGATTAAATGCCTGGGGTGACCTCAGGGCTTCTACCTCTGTGCTATCGACCCTGGATGACCATGAAGTTACCAATGACTTTGCTGGAGGAGCCCCCGTTGCTTCTGATCCTCGCTTTGGGATCACCACGGGACTGATTAACGATACACCCCTGTACGAAACGGGCGTACAGGCATTCCAGGAATACAATCCTATTCGTGATGAATTTTACGGTGCTACGGGCGATCCTCGGACGGCTGACGAGCAAAAACTTTATCGCGCTAATACCTATGGACAGGATGCCGCCGTATTTGTGTTAGATGCTCGGTCTTTCCGAGACCAAGAACTCCCTGCAGCCAATCCTGCTGACCCAGCCCAAGTCGCTGCCTTTCTGGCTCGTTCCTTCGACATCGATCCCCAAATTGGGCAGCCCACCCCTCGTCGGACTCTTTTGGGAAATCAGCAGTTAACGGACCTGAAGCGGGATCTCCTCCAAGCGGATCATGATGCTGTCACCTGGAAATTCGTCATGGTGCCTGAGCCCATCCAAAATCTGGGGGTTACGGCGGCTTCCGATCGCTATGAAGGG
>JBAUTB010000187.1:0-3062 GCA_049582005.1 Gloeobacterales cyanobacterium
GGGGTGCAGGGGTGAAACCCCTGGCTAGGGGCAACGTCTCTACTCCCCCCTTAATCTTCTGTCTTAATCAAACTGGCGATAGCTATAATCCAAAACTCATCATTCCCATCTCTCCTGTCCCCCAAATGGATGATACAGGAATCACCCTATTTGTTCGCACATTGGGGGGAAGGAACTGATGGGGCGAATTCAGTATTTTGAGACTATACACACATTCCTCAAGTACGAATATTTCGACCCGACAGGGGGCTGTCGGGTTCTTTTTTTAGGCGGCTTTTTCTAACCAGATGGAATCGTTGCGACGAATACGGCCTCCTTGCAAAACAGAGGTCCGAATGCCAGCAATGACATTGTTATAGCGGGCAGTGGTGCGGAGAATATTTAAATCATTGGGAAGACCGGACTGGGCTAGCGTGGTCACGACACATCGAGGGCAGACGGTAGAGATGCTGAGACGAACTTCTTCGCCGATCGCTAAAATACCACCGACCCAATCATTCTCCAAAAATGCCCCCTCGCGAGAAGGGGATTCAATAACAAGATTGGGGCGGAATCGGCAGGGCTCAAATTGTCCTTCGGGGTAAAGTTCTTGCAACCGGGTCAGGGTTGCCGTAGTAATCGCGTGAATCGAACAGGAATCGAAGAAGGTTCCAGGTGGCATGTACAGTTGTGTCACTGCTTCCTGGTGAGCCGTTCCCTCAACAGAGGGCCAGTATTGCTCTAAACTGGCGGCTGCAGGCGCAGAGGCCAGTAGCTGCACCTCTCTCCCTAGAACGCTGGAGAGAACGTTGCTGGCTTCCGGGGCTTCATTGGTAATGGAGTTGCCATCGGGAAGGACAACTTTGACTGGCGGCAGGAACTCACGGTTACTTAACGGTTTGGTAAACGTTGCCTGGAAGTCCAGCAATTTTGCCCATTTCTTGGGATTTTTGGCGCTGGCAATCTTACCACTGTCCCTATCCAGAAGCGCGTAAGCCCGATCACCTAACAACCCCTGCGAAGTCACTTCTGTAGACTCCAACTCTTCCCCTAACATAGATTTGATCGGATAACGCCAGAGTGACGAGATCGAGCCCACCAATTCCCGCCCCATAAATTGCTGTTCCTCAACAACTGGCTAATGCTATCACAACTTAACCGGTACAGAAGTATCAAGACTTACGGGGAGCGCTTTAGGGCGATTACAGGGTTTATTGCAACACCCATCAGCAATGCGGCTACCACTTTAAGCCGGGACAGTAGGCAGGGTAAAGGGTTGAGCTTTGAGAGTCACTTTCCGGCATCGAGCTTGCGGCAGATTGGGCATTTGGTGGACGAGCCATTCAAACAGGTCAGGCGAGGGTTGACCAAACAAACGTTCAGCAGCAGTGGTGCCATCAGAACGTCTGAGGTGAAAGTTGTGAATCGTCGTCATCACGCGTAAGCGCCGTGAGGATAAGCCACGCCGATTGTGATGCATCTGGCTCAAGTAGCCGTTGCGCCCCTCGACTGGAGACGAAGTGCGTTGGAATTTGGTCACCATCTCCAGTGCCCAGGCCTGCCATTGATTGAACTGTTCTCCTGATAGAGCCGTGGTAACGGGATGGCACAGAAGAGCTGCGTGTGCCTGTTGTGCTGCCGTTTGGTAAGCCACTTTGAGGGTTGGTGTTTTGGTGCGAGTGGCTTGTTGTTGCCAGTAAAGCGCAGGCAAGAGGGCCTGCTCCACCCAATTACGGGTTGGCTGGTCACCGCCTTGTGCCCTCAAACTTTGCCTGACCCAATCCCACCAGAGATCAACGCTGGCACTCAAGTCGTGCCGTTGGCGCTCGAACTTGGGGATACTGCCTGGTCGGTCAGGTAATTGAAGGCTGTGTTTCACGCTTTTCAGGGACTGGGTTTGGGCTTGCAGTTGGGTTTCAACCTGGGTGCTGGTTTGCGGCAGACCCAGGTGAATGGCAAACGGATGCAGTGTTGTGGTCAGTTGATGCAAGATGGAGCGGTACTGGGTTTGAGCGGTTTGCAAAGCTTGTTGTTGCGCTTGCAGGTGCTGCTTTAACGCAGCGTTGGACTCGATGTCTCCCAACTCGTGCAACCGGCGGTTCACACGGAACAGTGTGTCTGAAAGTTCACGCCCGATCCCTTGCGACAACTCCCGCAACGCATGAAACAGATCCGCAATACTCGGGCAGCCCATTTCACTCAGCGCCAGTTTGACTAAGGCTTTAGCACGGTCACTGACACAGTAGCGGACTTTCAACCCTAGCTGGCTCAATGCCTGCTTCGTATGCTGTTGCCAGGTTTCATAGCGGCAGTCTTGGGCGATCTCTTCGACCACAATGAAGCCGCTCGCTAAGTCCAACATCACTAACACCACTTGGTCGAAAAAGGTTTCGTCCACGCTGGCACAGATCTCAATCGGGCTTTGAGCTGCAGCCAAGTGAGCCTGTTGCAGACGTTGATAGGCAAGAATTTGCTCCTCCATCTGCGCTCGAAGCTGCCGCAGCGAGGCAACCGAGATGCCAATATGTCGTTCCAGGTGCAGCAGTTGGAAAAATTCGCTCAGACTTTCACAACCAACCCCACGTTTGAAACAAAACTCGAAAATCGTCGCCAACACGAGCAATTTTAACCACTCTGCCCCCATCGGGCTTTCCCATAACCCCGATTCTGGATGCTGATTGCGGCGGGCCATTGCCTGCTGATGACGATGGACACTACTTTTGGAAATACCGATTGCTTTGGCAATGGCGCGAATCGTTAGATGTCCTTGACTCGAAAGAGTCTCGAAGACTTTTTGACCCCGTTCCCCTATATTGAGTTTCATCGTTCCCTTGTTTGCTTATGAGGAAACGATACTTGCCCTCGTGCTTGTCGCTAGGGCTTTTCTACAATGGGCACAGATTCTGGTCTCTCAACTCCTCTTTGTCCCGCTTTATAGCGGTAGCCGCAATGCAATATATAGCGATCCTATTTGGATTGTGAGCCAGGATTCCACTGCAATCCTGGCTCACAAAGTTGCTCAAACTCATACCAATCTAAAAATTGATGGTTGCAGATTGGGGACGGGGCGCAGGGGTGCCACC
>JBAUTB010000188.1:0-1775 GCA_049582005.1 Gloeobacterales cyanobacterium
TCCTAGAGCATCGCCTTTACGACCAAAAACGTTGTTGAATGCTAAACCAGCCATCCATTCGCTGTAGTTTAGATTTGCGCCGGCTACCCCTGCTGCAATACCGTCCGTAATATTTGCAGTACCGAAGGAATAGCGGCCAAATACAGATATATCTGGAACAAACTCCCAGTCAGCATGGAAGTTGAAGGTACTGTGCTGGACATTGCTGATGCTAGGAACACCACCAACGTTGCCAGCGAAAGGATAGAAACTACTGCCGCCAGAATCCGCCGCGCAAAAAATTCGGTTCTGAGAGCTAGGAGCTTCATTATTCAGAGCGCTCGTAGAGTTACAAACCGTACGATAGTAACCAAGTCCAATGTCAAGGCTTTTATCAGGCTTGAAACCAACTTCAACAGCTGCCTGGCTAGGTCCTGAAATACCACCACTACCATACCCGAAGGAATCACCGCCTCCCAGTGCACTATAGATAGCCCGCAGGCTCCATTGGTCGCTTAGCTTCCAAATAGCAGAAAGAGACGGCACAGGAGATCCCACCAGGGCAAGGCCAATATTGCGGTGGAAACCCCTCAAAGAAAACTGCGTTTGGTCATCACGGGTATTAGGCTGAAGACCCAGGGTGTCTTTGTTTTCATTACGAGGACCAATTCTTACTTTGAAATCCTTGCTGAATAGGGGGAATTCATAGTAGAGCTTGTCGAAAAAAACTGGAGCTTTGCCATTCGTAAGGGTTGTACCGGGACCCAGGTAATCTATCCGACCAACACGGACATCGTTAGGCGCAGGACCCGTACCAAAGAAACTACCCCCGTCGGTAGTCGCCGTCAATCGAATTCTTAGTTCATCTCCTTCGACGCCCAGATTCTTGGCACGGAAATTCAGACGAGTCCGGGTGCCAAAAATAACATTCTGTGAGCTTCCGGGTATGGAATTCCCAATATTATTAGTGAAAACGTTGTTACCCGCACTGGCCCCGGCAATGGCGAATACCGTGTCTCCATCCAACTTAGTCGTCGTAGAAAACTGCTTGGCATCCAATTCCTTAGTTTTAGTTTCTAAAGCATCCACCTGGCCCTTCAAGATAGCCAATTCAGTCTTAAATTTCTCTTGCAAGCGCTGGACAGTAGCTAGATCTTCTCTATTATCGAGAGGTTCCGTAGATTCAGACAAATCTTGTTTAGGGGCGAGCGGTTCTATGGCTGCCGCGATCTGCTCACTAATTTTGTCCAAGCAGGCATTTAAGCCTGCTGCAAATTCATACCGGCTTAAGGGGCGATTTCCCAAATACTTTTTGTTGGGATAGCCTTCAATACAGCCATACCGCTCCACCAAAGACTTTAAGGCTTGAAAAGCCCAACTATTTGGGTCTACGTCTGTCAACTCAGAAACAGAAGACACTTGAGCCACCTCAGGGCTTGCAGCCAGATTGCCGCTCATCGCAGCTACCGATGTATCAGGAACGGCCAAAGCTGGAAGGGCCATCAAGCAGACTCCAAGGGACAGAGAGCCAGAAAGTCCAAGACGCGGCAACATTACTTTTCTCCTCACTATTAATGAATCACATACTCTTTTGATGGGCTGTTCTTAGAAGGCCCTCCCAGCCGAGTGAAGTAGTCACCAATCCCCCAGTTCAGCAGGGTTATCGTGCCAGATTTCCAGACCTAATTCCTGCACATAGGCCAGCCCACTCTGAACTTGCTCAACGCTACCCTGGAGCTCTAAGTCAAACCATCCGTCTCCTGGAACCTGGGCTCCGAGGATAGCCGCCTTAATAT
>JBAUTB010000189.1:0-5880 GCA_049582005.1 Gloeobacterales cyanobacterium
TGGAAGTAGATTATCAGCCTCAGAACTTAGCAAGGCTCATTATCGTGTGCTTGGAGTCGATATTTCTGAATCTCTGATCGCGATCGCTCGGATCAGAGTTCCAGATGCTGAATTTCGAGTTGAGTCCTTGTTTAAAGCCGACATCCCCTCTTGCAATGCCGTGATTTCAATTGGTGAATGTTTGAACTACCTATTTGACACAGATAACAATTGTCAAACGCTGGCTCAACTCTTCGATCGCATCTACAAGGCATTAATTCCAGGGGGCGTGTTCGTCTTTGATATTGCAGAACCAGGACAGATGATGCCAGGAAATAGAACTCAAAGCTTTACTGAAGGGAAAGACTGGATAGTTCTGGTTGAGAAGGAAGAAAATCAAGAGCAGTCAACCTTAATCCGTCGCATTATCACTTTACGAAAAGTGGGAGAACATTACAGACGAAATGAAGAAGTCCATCATTTACGACTGTACAAGGCGACAGACATGGCTGAAAAACTTCGTCAGACAGGGTTCCAGATCCAAGTCAGGCGAGATTATGGTCAATATGAACTACCAAAAGCTCATGCTGCCTTCATTGCCCGTAAATCATTACGCTGAACGATTCACCCGAATCGATGCACAGAATGATCCATGAGATGATTGACACCTAGGAAGCGAATTACCAATCACATCACAAGCCCTATTGCAAAGTTCTGATCTCGTTGCTCGCGCTGTTGGTTATGAGATGAAACAAAACCTTGAAATTAAAGAATAGCTTTAGAGAACACCAAAAACATGGATTCAGAAATCGAAACCCAAATTCGCGCGTGCGAAGCGCGGCTTTACACCGCAATGTTAGCTTCAGATGTGTCTGAGTTGGACATGCTCATCGCCGATGACCTCCTTTTTGTGGGACCAACGGGTGAACTGGCAACTAAAGCGATGGATTTAGAGGTACATCGTACTGGTGGTACACAGTTTCAGGAGTTTGTGCCCAAAGAGTTAGAAATACGGGTTTGGAGCAAGAACTTTGTTCTTACATCGGCTAAAATTTTCTTAAGCGGTACGTATTTAGGAAATGCTTTTGCAGGTGATTATCGCTACATGAGAGTTTGGCGTAAAGACAAAAAAGGCTGGCAAATTGTTGGTGGTAGCGTTATCGCGTTGGGCTGAAAGTCTAAACTCCCTAAATCTTGTTTGGTGACGAAGGTCTAAGTCGTTGAGGAACATCGGTAGTGCTACAGCTAACAAGTCGATGAAGCGGACGGACAAGAAAATCTGATGATGAAGCCAAAACGATCTACCGCCGCTTATCTTGGTCGTTATGGGTCGTTACGCTCTCGGCAAAATTACGGTGCTTTGCGCGCCAATCGTTTCTTCTTCGACTCCGTGCTAACAGTGAGTCGTGCTAGTACATTTTCTACTCCTCTGCGCGCCTGTGCCAGGTGAATCGGGTCGTTCGCCATGACAAAAAGGAAATTTGCAGCCAAAAGCATACCCTCGATTTCAAAAACTGCCTGAGCAACTTCCGCCTTGGGATCTATCTCTCCGAATGCCTGTGCATCAAGAATGCATTGCCCCAATAATGACAACCACCTGTCTAGCACCTCGACGACTCGATCGCGCGCTGAACCGGGACGTGTGTCGAGTTCCGCAGCAACCGCGGCAAAAAAACACCCACCTGGAAAAACTCTACGTTCGAGATGGGAAATAAATGCATTAGCCAGTGCCCTAAGCCGCTCAGTTCCCGCGCGCGCTTCCATTGCAAGCTGAAGCACTTCACGATCAAAAATCACGGCTGCCGTTTCGATCGTCGCCAACTCCAGTTCTTCTTTGTTTTTAAAGTGAGCGTAGAGTCCACTCTTACTTATCCCAACCTCAGCGGCCAAGTCTCCAAGCGACAAGCCACTTAGCCCTTTTATTGTTGCCAACCTCGTAGCAGTAAGCAGAATGGTCTCGCGACTAGTCTGTCCTTTCGATCTGCGGAGTTCGCTTCCTTCCAAACTAATTTTTGATAACGAAATATTACCCATAACTTGACAATAACACGAACGGTCGTAATAATCAAGGTAAGTAAAAGAACGAACGGTCGTTTTTGCTATCCGTTGCTAAACCGAAGCAAGAAGGACACGGCTCAGCGAAAACTGATCACTGAAGCGAGCAATCAGAACAAACAAAGGAGGATAAAAAATGGTTTCAACAAAAGACGTTCTCGATCACCACTTGAAGTGTTTTGACGGGGGGGACCTCAACGGCATCCTTTCTGACTATACGCCGGGAGCCGTCCTGTTCACACCGGAGGGACCGCTCAGAGGCATCGACGCGATTAGAGCTTTGTTCCAGGCGATGATCGCGGAGTTTGGGAAACCTGGAGCAGCGTTCAGCATGAAGCAGCAGTTCGTCGAGGGCGACCATGCTTATATTCTGTGGACAGCGGAGACCGCCGATAACGTGTATGAGTTTGCTACGGATACTTTCGTTGTACGGGATGGCAAGATCGTGGCTCAGTCATTCGCCAGCAAGATCATGCCCAAGCACTGACGCTAAATTTAGCCATTAGATAGCCCAATAACAACCTAAATAGCTGTTAGACGCTTTCAGCTACAAGGAGTTTAGTTTTAAAAAAGTAGGAGAAATACCATGACAATGCTACTGGGTGAGACGATTGCAAACCTGAAGTCCTATGTGAAGGGTCGTGTGGTGCTTCCAGATGATCCGAGGTATGACGAAGTGCGTGAGATCTGGAATGCAATGATCGATCGCAAACCGGTTGTCATTGTGCAGTGTGCAACAGCCGATGACGTGTCTCAGGCCATTACCTTTGCGCGAGAGAACAGGCTGGAAATATCCGTCCGAGGTGGTGGTCACAACATCGCAGGCAACGCAGTGTGTGATAACGGTGTGATGATTGATCTTTCAACCATGACAAATGTTCGCATTGATGCTCAGAAGCGGCGTGCATATGTCGAACCCGGTGCTACACTGGCTGATTTTGATCAAGCGGCACAGGTACATGGATTAGCGACTCCCGTGGGCATTAATTCAACGACTGGTATAGCAGGTCTTACTCTAGGTGGGGGGTTCGGTTGGTTGACTCGCAAATACGGCATGACGATCGACAATCTGGTTTCTGCGGAAGTGATCACAGCAGATGGGAATCAGGTACGAGCCAGCAAAACCGAAAACACTGACCTTTTCTGGGCGATTCGAGGGGGCGGCGGTAACTTTGGTATCGTCACTGAGTTTGAATTCGATCTCCATCCTGTGGGTTCTGAAATATTAGCTGGATTGATCGTTTTTCCGTTTAGCCAAGCCAAACAGGTGCTGACTCAGTATCGGAAATTTGCTGAATTAGCCCCCGATGAACTCAATGTGTGGGTGGTACTCCGCAAGGCTCCCCCACTGCCTTTTCTTCCTGAGAATGTACATGGCAAAGAGGTAGTTGTGCTAGCTGTCTTTTATGCAGGTGATATCGGAGAGGGTGAGAAACTGATCAAACCTCTGCGCAGTTTTGGCGACGCCTATGGCGAACATATCGGTGCTCAACCATACGTAGCATGGCAGCAAGCCTTTGACCCCTTGCTGACACGGGGTGCGAGGAACTACTGGAAATCTCATAATTTCACAGAGTTACATGATGGAGCACTGGATGCGATCGTGGAATTCGCAGGCAAGTTACCCTCACCACAGTGTGAAATCTTCATCGCATTCCTTGCAGGGGCACCCAACCGTGTCTCATCAGATGCTATGGCATATGCTCATCGGGATGCGAAGTTTGTGCTTAACGTGCATGGACGATGGGATAATGCAGCGGATGATGAGGGATGCATTGCGTGGGCACGTGAGTTTTTCCAAGCTTCTGCTCCCTATGCATCCGCTGGTGCCTATGTCAACTTCATGACCGAAGAGGAGGTCGATCGCGTCGCAGCAGCTTACGGAGCTAACTACGATCGCTTGGTCCAGATCAAGAAACGGTATGATCCTCAGAACATTTTTCATCTCAACCAGAACATTAAACCCTAAGCTAGCTTTGCTTTTATGATGGGTCTTAGACATACATAACAACGCCCATGCACGCTGACAGTCGAGAGTTGATCGGTTGTGAAGCAGAGATTTCTAACGGCGGGTGATGGGCACCGTTAGAGGGGGCAGTCGTGACAGTGGTTACCGCTCTGGAATTGCCGCCCTTCGACACTGGCCAGTACGAAGGCTGTGAGTTCCACATGGCCGGTGGGAATGCGACTCTTACCATTTGTCTCGCAGAACTTCCGAACTTCTCAATGGAATTTCAGCGGGTTCGGTGGCACCGCTACACCCAGTTGCACAACTGCGAGGCGCATTGGATTCAACAAGCCTATTTCCGCCTTGCCGAAGTGCCTCCGAATGAAGCGCTGTCTCGGTACGTAAACGCGGACACTTCAACGGTCAAGCCATACTCCGAACTTCACCACTATCGAATTTTTCTTGATGAAACGGGTTGTCATGAGGTCTTTGCCGAGTCGGTTCGCGCCCTCTAACCTTTCGCTGGTTCGGACGCGCTGCGCGCTGCCGATGAGCACATTGTTAGGTGCTTCATGTGAGATTTACTCAGGAGGTCTTATGAAACTACCAACCTTGCCGGAATATGACTACTCTTTAGTCATTAGAACCGACTTCTCGGACGACGCTGCATGGAACGAGGTGTGTCAGGCCATCCGCGCACCACAGACCGAGGATGAGTTTCAGGCGTCAGTAGAGTGTATCGATGATGAGACTTGCGCTGGACTAACGGCAGATGCCCTAGCCTCGGTGCTACCGGAGGATTCGCAGCGATCATTCGTGTTCCTGGTTGACTCTGAGACCATCTCACGGTCGGACCACCCTGTACTTGTTGTTGATCTGGTCAGCGAGCCCGGCCGTACCTTTCGCGTAATTCCTTCCCAGGCGTGGGGCGTTGAGAACAACTTGCGCCTGGCGAATATGGATTTTGCTGATTTCGCGGATTCAGCCGATGAGGACGGCGTCTTTCGCGGCTTCCCTCGTGGGCCAGCGTGAGTGCGGCGCGGTGCCTAACCCGGCGTTCAAGCGGACGGCAGTAGATTTTGAGTCAAATATAGCGTTTTCCATCGTTCAGTGATTCAATCATAAAACTCTGTGTCCGCTATAATTTGAGTACAAATGTCCCACATGAGAATTGCTGGTCACTTCTCATTCCCACTCAACCTCAACGGAGTAAAAGACTATGGCAAATTCATTCGTACACGTTGAACTGAACACGACCGATCTTAGTCAGGCGAAAACTTTTTACGGATCCCTTTTTGGCTGGAAGATGGAAGACCTCCCGATGCCGCAGGGGCCCTACACCATGATTGATGTCGGCGAAGGAACTGGCGGTGGAATGATGACGCAACTCATGCCCGGTGCTCCTTCGTCATGGTTGCCTTACGTTGCGGTTGATGACATCACGGCTGCTACCCAAAAGGCCAAGGCGCTCGGTGCCAGCGTAATGAAAGATGTTACGGAAGTTCCAAATATGGGCTGGTTGAGCATCATTACTGACCCGACTGGAGCAATGCTTGGACTCTGGAAACCGAAGAATTGAGACTAGAGGGTACTGTGTGCCTGGCTATTCCTCCATTTTCATCGCACAATCGCAAACGTTAGCCCGCTAGCGCGCTTCCTGTAAACGATAGCCCCTGAACCTACCATGAAGACCGAAGTTTGTTTTCGCAGCACCGCTTTCAACTGCACGGAACCGAAAGACTACTTCATTAACGACAGTTGTTTTGGCGACGACGTTGCCCGGTGGCTCATCCAGCAGCTAAGCGCGCAGGGCATCCAGACCTCCGCCGAACCGGGCCAGGAGGACTTCGGTTGGTATTTCACTTTTTATGCTGGCGGCATGGAGCATTGCTTCATCA
>JBAUTB010000190.1:0-1932 GCA_049582005.1 Gloeobacterales cyanobacterium
ACATTGAGCAGTTTGAGAAATTTTTCTTGCCCTACCTGTAGGGTTTCTCAACAACAAACTGCTATATCCTATGCACGAAGGGACTTTCAGACAATACAAACAAAGACTAAAAACCCGCAACCAGTTGCTGGCCATTCATTTCGCTATTTGACACGTGCTTGGCAAATCATCCCAGGATAATTTACAGGTGATTAAGTTACCGATGCCAGGCTACGTCATAAAATTCAAGGCTTTCTCGATTAGCGCTCGATCGATTAGCGCAATATAGGAAGCAGTAACGCGATCACGAGCATAGTGGCTGAGGTGCTCTTTTGCTTTGGTCCGATAAATGAATAAACGCTCTGGGTCACGCAGCAGTTTAGACAGCTGCCTGGCTAAATCTTCTACATTTTCACTGATAAAGGTTTCTCCACAGGGACCAATAGCTTCTGGCAAGCCCCCTTGCCGCGAACCAAGGACCACACAACCACACGCTATCCCTTCTAGGGCAACGATGCCAAATGCTTCGAAAGGGCGGGAAGGAATAACCATAATTTGATGAGCATTGAGCAGACGGACCAATTCTAAATCCGTTTTCTCCCCAACAAAATTAACTTGAGCTGTAATGTCTAAAGTCTGGGTCAAGTGACGAAAGTTCTTTTCCTCAATCCCTTCTCCAATGACGGTTAGACGAGGGGTTAAGGATTGTTTTTTCAGTGCGTGTAGGGCATTGAGCAACAAATCTAGCCCTTTCTGATTATCCAAACGGCCTAAGAAAACAAGCTCGTACTTTCGTTTAATCTCCGGTATTTCAAAGAACAAATCATCACGATAGGGATTAGAAAATACAGTGTAAGACGTGTCTAGCTGTTTGCCTAGAGCATGACTGACTGAGACGTTCTTTACCCGATGGCGCAGGTAATGCTTCAAGGGTTCCTGCCAGGCTTGCAGACCTTTGCTGAATTTGTAGGTATGATGGTGCACCAAAATGGTCGGTTTACGGATGGCTAGTAAAGGCCAAGCATGCCGCAGACTGTCACTGTTATTGAGCAGAACAAGGTCACAACTACGAACTAAATCGAGGGTCTGCAGAGGAGTGGGGCAACGGATGACTGGGAAAAGGAATTGTTTATGAGCGTTCTGATGTTCTGGGGTTTGCGTAATGACTTTAATGTCATATCCCTTCTTGGCAAGCGCCTCAGCGACGATAAAGGCGACTGTTTCGATACCTCCTACGCTGGGATCAAATCGATAAGATGATATTAAAATCTTTTGCTTGCTGCTAACTGCACGAGCTTTAAACATTGATGCTTGCTTGATTGATAGACATGTGTGCCAGGGTAAACGCATCTTATGTTTAGAACTCTTGCTGGACAAAGGCTTCGCACGCTGTTAAATTTTGTGACCAAAAAGTCAAAGCCTTACTGAGTAAAGTTTCCAGAATTTAAATGCGACTACCCTGACATGTATGCGAATCTATCAGCCACTTTGCTGTCTCCTATTAAAGTTAGCCAGAATCTCCCCATTTGCATTTTTCTGATTTTTTTATCTACTAACTAGGGGTTATGTTATCATTCTGGTTTTCAAAAATAAGTCGCTTCAATTACATTTTAAATTTTAAGCTTTTCTTATTCTAGATTTAACTTTTTGGTAATGTTCTAGATTGGTTGTTTTCCTCTTATGTGTGCATCGCTAACATGGTTTACAATGACCGGACCCATTTCGGCTTGTTAATTCCCCCGTAGGTAATCAGATCTCGTATTCGCATTTTAGACAGGGCATAGTTCAGCCTAACCTTTTCCCCTGTGGGAGTTGAGGCTATTAACCAACTGGTTGCGGGTTTTCCCGACTGGGTGAATTTGTCTGCAATCCCTTCACCGCATAGATTTTCCTTGACTCAAGCAAAAATGACGCAAGTCTTTTTTATCTGAGACTTGACTGGAGTAGTGATGG
>JBAUTB010000191.1:0-13616 GCA_049582005.1 Gloeobacterales cyanobacterium
GCTCTATTCCTTGCTGTTGGAGAGTTTCTTGTAGGGCGTGGTAAACTTCTCTGCCCCCTCGTTTCCAGCAATCAGACTTACCACAAACCAAAATTTTCGCTTGGGGCTTGGGGACGGTGGATACTACGGTAGTAGTTCTCTGGACTTCGTGGGCTTTTAGCTTGAAGGTGCCTGTCTTGCGGTCTTGTTTGCGCTCACCGGAAACCTTGATCCATTCCTGCGGTTTCAGATCCCAGTCTTCAAAGGCGCGTTGGTCTTTGGAGAGTTTGAACCAGTATTCTCGTTGAGAACTCATCAACTTCAAATACTTGAGCTTAGGACCGTCTGTAACAAAACCGATGAATTGCCCTTCCATAGTGAATTCTGGCGTAAATTCCGCAGCCTGCATTTTAACCACTCACCTCCCAGCAACGTTTGAGCCAAAATACTAATTCCTGGCGGGGAGCAGTTATCTGCTGAATTACACTCCAGACTTGAAGCACGTCTGCTGGACCCTGGATTTGCGTTTGAAGTGGCTGTTCCGAAGTACAGGAACAGGAAATGTCTAATTCTTGTAATCGTTGATAAACCTGCCAGCGGTCTTGGCGCGCAACGTTAATCTTTTCACTCGATTCAGAGACCAAGGGGTCTGGAACCATAAATTATATTCTCCAAAATGAATAGCGTATTGACCTAGGCTCTGTTGAAAATAATTCTCAACTACACCATAACATGAACAAATGTATCAACGATAGCCCTTTTAGGAGAATTTTTAGATCTATAGGTTTAAGACTCTCTGTCTGTGTTCATTCAGGCGGGAGCGCACGCTTACACATATCTTTGTCTTAAGACTGAGTATCATGTGCATAGGCCACTGCTATGATCGTGAGTAATCAGCATCAAGACAGTTCCCAGTCTGTCTACTGGAGAGAGATTATGGCTAAGACTCAGGGGTTGCTACGTTCCTACGGTCATGTGGAAAAAAACCCGGTTTTACTAGAAACGAATGTCACTACTCCCGTCTGTGAAGGTTTGAATATTGGGTTAGCCAGCTTTCAGGCGCTATATCTCCAATATCAGAAGCATCACTTCGTGGTGGAAGGGGCAGACTTTTATCCCCTTCATCAGTTTTTTGAAGATAGTTATAAAGCGGTCCAGGGCCATGGACACGATTTGGGAGAGCGTCTGAACGGTTTAGGGGGAGTCCCTGCTGCTAGTTTCAGTAAACTGGCCGAACTCTGTTGCTTTACCCCAGAGGCCGATGGTATTTATGCTTGCCGCCAGATGGTGATGCATGACTTAGAGGCGGAACAGGCAATGATTACGCTGCTGCGTCGCCAAGCTGGACAAGCCGAGAGCTTAGGCGACCGGGGAACCCGTTATCTCTACGAGCAGATTTTGCTGAAAACCGAGGAGCGGGCTTATCATCTGACCCATTTCCTGGCTTCTGATTCCTTGCTCAAGTCCTAGTTCTAGGTACTGCCACCCAGCACAAGTAGGGCAAGGAAGGATCCGCCATTCCAAAGACTATGCAGCACCATGCTTGGGACTAAGTTTTTGGTGCGGTGGTAGGTATAGGTCATGACCATCCCTAATAGGGTAAGGGGGATGAGTTCAGCGGCACTAAAATGGCAGGCTGCAAAGATAAAGCTCGTCAATGGAATCGCTAACCAAGGGCTCATGCGGCTAGCCAAAGCTGGATAGAGCATTCCTCGGAATAACGTTTCTTCGAATAGGGGAGCGAGGACAGCCACAGTGAGAAAAAGCAGCACCTTTGCTTCGATATTTTCACTTCCCGTGATAATCGTGAGGACAGGATTGCCGCCGCCGCCTTGGGGAATGAGTTTTTCATTAATCGTTGCCGCTAGGATGACCAGAGGAACAGCTGCAAAGTAGGTGACAAAACCGATAGGGATGCCCCCGAGATCAAAATTGAATAAGCCTTGTAGTCGACCTTTGAAAGGCCGCCAAATCAAGAAGTTGATCAGCAAAATGCCCAGAAGAGCCCCTACGCTATAGCTTGTGAAGGCGGCTAGGGCGACTGCTGTGTCTTTTGGAAGGCTTTGGTTGAGGGCCTGGATGCGTTGACTTACCGAAAATCCCAAGAAGTTATATAGGGTGATCCAGCCAGCCAGCACCAGGCAAGTAGTTTCCAGGTCCCAGGGGATGTTCCAGGATTCTTGAGGAAGTCTGTTGCGTCGCCAAAGGAATGCTTCACGACCTAAGACCCCTAACCCAATCAGCGTCATGACAACCGGAAAAGAACCGAGCAGAGCCAAACGCTTGAGTTGGCTTTGTGCTTGAGTTTGGATTTGTCCCTTTAGGTTTTCTAGGGCTTTGGTTCTGGATTGAATCGCATAGAGCTGCACCAATGCTTTATCTCGATACCAACCTTTCAACTCTGTAGATAATACCTGTTCACTTTCTGGATAGATGCGGGCAGGAGAACTATACAGCCCGCGTAAGACTTGTGCGCTCAACGCTGCTTTTGGAACGTTTCCTGCTTCTTTCCAAAGGTTCATCGCCCCTTGCACATCTCCCGTTTCAGCCCTCAGTAACCCTAGACGAATCTGTAGTTTAGCTTTGGCGGTGTTGCGGGCTTCTTCGATTTTGGCGGCTTCGTCTGAGGACAATCCCTCCTCCACGGGGGCCGGCTTCACAAATTTTTGGTAGGCCTTTTCGTAGGTTTTTTCGGCTTCTTTCGGTGCTTCAAGGAGATTTTCTTTCCCCACGAGCTGGAGGGCGAGGTTGGCTGTCGGATCGCCGGAAGGCTCTGGGTCTTGGGCTAGCCAAGAAGCTTGGAGCGCCAAATCTACTTGCGAAGAATTCAAGTCTTCTTGGACTTGCGGCTGACTAAAGCTTCGTTCCAAGCTAAAAAGAACGAGCAAGGCGACCAGGAAGGTCCATCCATAGATGAATATGCTTCGGAGTTTCACGGCTTAGATTTTAAAAAACAATGAATACAATAACCATGTCTTTCTAGCTCACTAGAAGGCGCAGCAAGTCCACAGCGAGGACAGCAAGGCCACTGATTCATACTCCAGCGCGCCAGCTTTTTTACCCGTTCTAATTTTTCATCGAGCGTTCGTGCTTCTGGTAAAGCAGGGAGTTGTCGGTTTGAGGTCTTTCTCGATATTACTTTTGTTTTTTTCTCTGGGTTGGCGCTGCGTTTAAGGTTGCGCTCTGCCCAGCCAGTGGTTTGGAAGCGGATATCATTCAGTACGTTGTCTCCGAGCAGCGTCTTTAATCGGTTCAGTAACGTACGCCTTTGAAAAGCCAGTTGCTGTGCCCAGGTCGGGCTGGAGACGGCTACGAAAAGGGTCTTATCCCTAAGTTCTAACGGTTGGGCATGAACAGCTACCTCGGCACCGACGACATTTTGCCAATGATCCAAAACCTGAAGGAGCTGATGTTGGCGCTGAAAAGCCCCTCGATCGATCAGGGTATTTAAAACGGATCCTAGGGATTGGGGCTTTTTCAAAGCGGTTTCTCGTTATTCACGTTTTTTCTTCAGGTTTCTTGCTTCAAATTCTCTACTTTAGATATTTGTTCTTCCAGCCACTGAATAATCGTAGCTCCTAGAGAACTTTCATTCAGTTGATCAATTTCTTGTATACCCGTAGGACTGGTGACATTAACTTCGGTTAAATAAGGGCCAATGACATCAATCCCCACCAAATAGAGCCCATCAGCTTTTAGTTTGGGGGCGAGATAGGCGCAGATTTCTTGCTCATGGTCCGTGATCTCAGCTTTGACGACTTGTCCTCCTACCCGCATATTACCGCGCACTTCATAGCTTTGAGGAATCCGCAAAATAGCACCCAACGGCTTGCCGTCCAAAAGAATAATGCGCTTGTCACCTAAATTCGCTTCTGGAAGATAACGCTGAACGACAACTGCGCGTGTCTCAAAACGGGTCATGGTTTCCACTAGGGAGTTGAGGTTCTTGTCCTCTAGGGTGAGTAAGAAGATACCCTCACCTCCTTTTCCATCCAGTGGTTTGAGAATTGCTTTGTGGAACGTTTTTAAGAATTCCCGTACCTGCGCCGGTCGGGTGGTGACCAAGGTTTCTGGGGTGTATTGCAGAAAGTTCAAGGTGTAGACTTTTTCGTTTGCATCCCTAAGTCCCTGCGGACGATTCACGACCAGGGTTTTTGTACGGTCCAGGATATAAGTGGCAAAAAGATACTCGGCAGAAACTGGCGGGTCTTTGCGCATAAATACAGCATCCACACGGTCTAAGGAGAGGAGGACCCTTTCCTCAGTGGTGTAGTAAGGCAACACATCGAGGTGTATGTGGGTGTGAATGGCGAGGGCATGGGCGACCCCATCCACGATAGACAGGTCTTCTATACCACAGGCCCAAAGCGTATGTCCCCTGTTCTGTGCTGCCTGCATGAGCGCAACAGTAGAATCGTGGTGGGGGATCAGGGTTGCTAGTGGGTCAAGGACAAAGACCAAATCTGCCATTACACAGCCTGCAGTAAAGGATCAAGCTTTCCAGCGCGGTCTAAGGCATGGAGATCATCGCAACCCCCGACATGTTGACCATTGATGAAAATCTGAGGGACCGAACGCCTTCCCATGGCTCGTTTAGACATTTTGTCCCGAGCTGCTTCATCCCCATCAATAGCGTATTCGGTGTAAGCTACCTTTTTACGGTCGAGTAAGGCTTTGGCTCGAATGCAATATGGACAGCTCCGCCACGTATAAATTTCGATCAGGGGTTGGGCTGCGCTCATAAACACTCCACTATAGATAAATACTAAATCCAGTGTACCGTTTGTCCCTGCTGTCCCTGCGGCCTGGGCCTCATCATTAACTGAAGTCTTCTTCCCTACGCCTCTGTAAGACCCCAACCACCACCGCCGGGCGTTTGAATAGATAAGCGCTGTCCTGCTCGTAACCTCATCGAAACTTTGCCAGGTAGCGGTTGGCCATCGAGGAGGTTAACGCCTTTAGCTCCTGGCTTTCCGCCTGAAACTCCTTGCGGTGCGATGTTTCTGCGTTCACTCAAAAGAGACAGGGTGCAGTCTTCTAATACCATCAATTCTCGAATAATGCCCATGCCACCAGCATGGGTTCCTGCTCCACCAGAGCCTTCTCGCAACTCATAACGCTCCACGCGTAGGGGGTATTCCAATTCCAAGGCTTCGATAGGGGTATTTAAGGTATTGCTCATCCCCACATGGACCCCGTCTAGTCCGGGGCCCCAGGCACTAGCACCCTGCCCACCCCCAATCGTTTCGTAATAGCTAAAATGCTGGTTTCCCAAAATCAGATTGTTCATCGTCCCTTGTCCTTGAGCCATCTTGGCCACAGGGGCAAGGGCCAGGAAGATAAGGTCACAGATGCGTTGAGAAGTCTCCACATTGCCTGCGACCACGGCAGAAGGACGTTGGGCATGGACAAGGGATTTGGGTGGAGCGATCAAGGTAATCGGTCGGTAGGCCCCTTCATTCAGTGGTAGGTCTGGGTCAATCAAAGCCCTGAGCGCAAAGTAAACTGCTGAGCGTGTGACCGCCAGCGGAGCATTGAGGTTGCCCTGGATTTGCTCTGCGGTGCCCGTGAAGTCTACGACTATATGGTCTTTTTCCAGGGAGATGGCGACTTTAAGGGAAATCAATGCTGTCGGATTCGCTGGACTTTCTAGAAAATCTTCGGCGCGGTACTGACCAGTGCCCAAATGCTCAATAGAAGCTCGGAATCGTCGTTCGGCGTAGGCCATCAGTTCTTCTAGCGCGTTCTGAAAATGTTCCGTCTGACCTGCTAAGCCTTGAAACCGTAAAGCCCCCAAATGATTCGCCGCGATTTGGGCCTGAAGGTCGGCCCGGCGTTGATGGGGCTGACGGACATTCGCCAGAATCAGTCTGAGGACGTTTTCATCGATCTCGTTTGCCTGGGCAATCAGGGTAGGAGGAATTACGATTCCTTCCTGATAGATTTCGATGGAGTCCGCAGGCATGGAACCGGGACGCGCCCCGCCCACATCACTATGGTGAGCGCGCGAGACTGTAAATCCAAGAATTTCCTTTTCTCGATGGAGCGTAGGACCTGAAACCACGCTTACCAAAGTTAGATCCGGCAGATGGGAACCGCCTTGAAAGGGATCATTAAGTAAATAGACATCGCCAGGTTTTGGGTTCATCGCTTGAACAACGTGTACCGCATCGCCCAAGGCTCCTAAGTGAACCGGGATCGCTTGAGCTTGAGCGATGACTCTTCCTTGATTATCAAAGAGAGCTGTAGAACAATCTTTACGCTCTTTAATATTGGGTGAATGGGCTCCCCGCACTAAGCTCACCATCATCTCTTCTGTGATCCCGGCCAGCGCGTGATTTAGGACTTCGATTTGGATGGCATTGAGTTGATTCATTGCGGTTTGGCGAAGAAGGTTGGGACTGGGAGTATGTCACTATGGAACCAGACTCTGTGAAACCCCTGCCAACCCTTTTCGGCCCTATCCTCCCGTTATGAAATATGTGCTGCCGGCGTTTTTTTTAGTCGCCTTTTTTGCTTCTGTAAGTCTAGCCCAAGGGAAAGCAGGGAATGCTGTAACCATCAATGCCGATACCCAAGAAGCCAATGCTAATACAGGGATCGTCACCGCTACGGGCAATGTTCGTATTCAATATCCTGCTCGCCAGATCACGGCTACAGCCGGTCAAGCCGTTTACGACACCAAAAAACGGACAATTACGATGACAGGCGGAGTCGTCATTGTTCAGAAGGGCGAGAATACAATTCGTTCTGAGAAAGTGACTTATCTGATTAAGGAAAGTATCTTTAAAGCGGAGCCCCAGCCTGGTAAACAGGTAACTTCTGTGTATGTAGTGCCTCCAGAAGAAAATCAAGAAAGCCGTGCTCGTCCTGGGAGCGCTACCAATGCCCCTTAGAAAGATTTCCCTTGAACAGATTACGAAGAGTTTTGGCAAGCGCAGGATTGTGAAGGGTGTGGACCTTAACTTTGCGCAAGGTGAGGTCGTCGGTCTTTTGGGGGGCAATGGGGCAGGCAAAACGACTACGTTCTATATGATTACAGGGTTAGATAAACCGGACAGTGGCGAAGTCTTTTTGGATGATGAACCGATTACCAACTTGCCCATGCATAAACGTGCCCGACGAGGAATCGCCTATTTGCCTCAAGAAAATAGCGTTTTTAGAGGCTTAAGTGTAGAAGATAATCTCTATTTGGTCATGGAACAATCTGGAGTCTCTCGTGCAGAGCAGAGCAAGCGGGTAGCATCTTTATTGGATGAATTTGGTTTGCATCGAGTCCGCAACAGCAAAGGATTACAGCTTTCTGGGGGAGAAAAGCGTAGGGTAGAGCTGGCACGTGCTTTAGCCGCAGGGATAGAAGAACCGCGCTTCCTCCTCTTAGATGAACCCTTCGCGGGCGTAGACCCAATCACGGTGGGAGATATTCAGGAGTTAATCAAACAACTCAAAGATAGAGGCATGGGAATCTTCATCACGGACCACAGTGTTGGAGCGACGCTTGCCATCACCGACCGGGCCTACATTATGCACGAAGGAGAAATCTTAGCCGATGGCGTGCCCGAAGACCTTGCTAAGAATCCTAAAGTCCGTAAATTCTATTTGGGCGAGACATTCAAATTATGACTGCTCCTCTAACTAAAAGTTCTATTCCTGAAGTTCAAACTCCTGTGGAAAAGCGGGGGTTTAGTGTGCCTGGTTTTTCGATTATGGACCGCTATATAGTCACGGAAATGGTAGTTCCTTTTGCCTTTGGAGTTACTGTTTTTACAGCGCTGATTATGGCGATTGGTTCTCTATTTGAACTAGTTCGCTACATGGTCGAAAATGGCATGCCTTTGAGCACCGCTGCCCAGATATTTATATTGCGGATGCCTGGCTTGGTAGTGCTCACTTTCCCCATGGCGACCCTGCTGGCAACCCTCCAGGCCTTTGGCCGCTTATCGGGTGATTTTGAAATTATTGCTCTGAGAGCCTGTGGTGTCAGTGTTGTCCGATTAATTGCGCCTATTTTGCTGGTTGGTGTATTGATTACTGGAGGGACACTAGCCCTGAGTGAAATCGTTGTCCCTTCTTCGAATCGTTCTGCTGCCATTACCTTAGCCCGTGCTTTAAATAATCAGGAGCCTTCCTTTAGGAAGGAAAACTTCTTCTACCCACAATATGAACAAGTCAAGGGAGAGGATGGCCAAGTGGTTTCCCGGGTCACGCGCATTATCTATGCCCAAAGCTATGAAGGCGGGGTAATGGATGGGGTGACGGTAGTAGATTTTTCGGAAAAAGGGCTGAGTCAGATTGTTGCGGCAGACCGAGCGACCTGGAATCCTCAGAAGCAAGTTTGGAAATTTGAAAGAGGAACTACCTATTTTGTGGCTGCTGACGGCTCTTATCGCAATATCCTGCGGTTTAATGAACAGAATGTCTATATTTCCAGTGCTTTTCTGAATTTTGCTAATGAGACCCGTAAACCTGAAGAAATGGATGCCCGTGAGCTGACCCGTTTCATTCAACTGACCAAAGATAGTCATCAGCCTGTGGATAGTCTTCTGGTTCGGCTCTATCAAAAATTTTCGATTCCCTTTACCTGTGTTTCTTTTGCCTTAGTGGGGGCTCTCTTAGGAATTCGTCCCCAAAGAACCAGTGGGGCCCTGGGTTTGGGATTGAGCGTCTTGATTATCTTTGCATACTACGTGATGCTGTCGGTTTGCCAAGCCCTGGGACAGACGGGAAATATCCTTCCGGTTCTGGCGGCTTGGATCCCTAACCTGGTCACCTTAGGCGCTGGTGGATTCCTACTCTGGCGTGCTTCTCAATAGCAATTCCCACTGCTCTTTTAGGGCACTGAGCGCTTTACCGCGATGGCTGTACTGAAGTTTTTCTTCAGAAGTTAATTGAGCGAACGTTTTATCCAGCTGCGGTACATAAAATACAGGATCATAACCAAATCCCCCGGTTCCGCGGGGCTCAGTCAGGATTTCTCCTTCACAAATCCCTTCCGTTTCAAGCCAGACAGAGCCATCGGGGCCTACAATGCATAGGGCACAGACGAATCGGGCCGAGCGGTCGGCCTGGTCTTTCAACTCCGCTAAAAGTCGGTTAATCCGGCCCTGGTCATTTGGGCCATAGCGGGCAGAATGTACTCCCGGCCGACCTGCTAAACTTCTCACTTCCAGTCCGGAGTCATCGGCTAAAGCGGGTTTACCCAAAAAGGTAGCAACCGCTTGGGCTTTGATCCGCGCATTTTCAGAGAAGGTTGCTCCCGTTTCTTCTGGCTCTAGGTCTGTTGGTTTGGCTTCTACGCGCCACCCCGTAGGTTCCAGATAGTTCTGGAGTTCCTTGAGCTTACCTGGATTGCCACTGGCAAGGACGAGATTTTTGTAGTTTGGATGCATCCTCTAACTTTAGAGCCTCAAAGGACCGCAAAAAAGTGTGGCAATCGGAGCAATCGGAACGATCTACGGTAATCTAAAGAGCGATGCAGTAGGGAATTTCTATGGCTCTGACGGTAAAAATCATTGCTCCTGACAAAGTGGTCTGGGACGGCATCGCCGACGAAGTGATTCTTCCCAGTGCCACGGGAGAGTTGGGAATTCTATTGAACCACGCACCGTTGGTCAGTGCGTTGGGTATTGGGGTGCTTCAAGTCAAAAGCAAAGGCCAGACTACTAAGTTGGCGGTGATGGGCGGCTTCGTGGAAGTAGAAAATAACGAAATCACGATCCTCGCCAACGGGGCGGCTTCAGCGGAACATATCAATGAACAAGAGACCCGTGAACAGTTGGTCCGCGCCCAAAAAATACTAGAGAGCACTCAGGACCCTGCCGATCAGCTTTCTGCCAAAACAGAAATCCAACGGGCCAACGCTAAACTCAAAGTAATTGGTAAATCCTAAGAACCTGCGCATCTGAATACAGTTGGTAGTAGGGCCTGCTATCCTATCTAAGGCTCACATCGTTTACGGACATAGAGGATTTGTGCGTGGTGTTCTAGATAGGCTCAAACTTCGAACCATGCGGCATCATTTCTGGGGTGTTGCTCTGTTGGCTATTTTGTTGGTTTCTTGCGGTTCCAATGGTTCCAATAGTCCAAAATCTGAAGAGCAAAAACCATCCATACAGCCAACGCCTGAAGCTCCTGCGTTGAAAAAAGCGGAACTGGGGCCACAACCGGATTTGGGTTCTGTGATCATTCTAGAAGTTCCTCCAGAAGGAGCTCAGTCCTTTTATGTGGAGGGCAAAGCAGGAGCCCGTTATCTGGCCAAGGTCACTCCTCTCTACAGCTCCAGTAAAACCAAGAAGAAAAATGTGTCCGCCGTCGTTGCTCCTCCTGAGCAAGCCCAAGCGGGCAAACCTCAAGACGCAGAAGCTTCCCCAGAACCGCCTAAGCCCCCACAAGGTTTCACCGCTACCTTTTTCCCAGTGGTAGGAGCCCCGAGCCTGCCAGGCAATTTTTATACGGCCGAAACGTTGAAGGGCCTTAAAGAAGGGCGCTACCAACTTCCCTCCCCTCCGCCAGAGGCCGAGCAGGCGACAGATACGTCGCCAGTAGCTGCTCTCCCTGCTGACCAGAGCACTCCCAAAGATGTCCCAGAGAAAAGTACTCCTCTGCCGACCCTCCCTGAAAGCCTTTGGTCTCCTGTAACCAACAAGGGAACCGAAGCTTTTGAAGTAGAAACGGAGGTTTTGCCTATTGATCAAGCGACCCAGCCCGTTGTTCTAGAAGTCAAAAATCTAGATGCTGTGCCCAGGACTGTCAAAGTTGTCATCCGAGAGAAAAAGCCATGAAATACAAGCGCATCATGCTCAAGCTTAGCGGCGAAGCCCTTATGGGAGAAATGGAGTACGGGATCGATCCTCAGGTAGTTCAAAGCATCGCCGAGCAGATCAAAGAGGTCTCTGAGCTTGGGGTGCAGATCGCTATCGTGGTTGGGGGCGGCAATATTTTTCGGGGCGTGAAGGCCGCTTCATCGGGTATGGACCGCGCCAGTGCAGACTATGTAGGCATGCTTGCCACGGTCATGAATTCTCTGACGTTGCAGGATGCCCTAGAGCATGTGGGTGTGCCGACAAGGGTGCAAACGGCTATTGCTATGCAGCAAGTGGCCGAACCTTATATCCGCCGTCGAGCCATACGCCATCTGGAAAAAGGGAGGGTCGTAATTTTTGGAGCCGGCTCAGGCAATCCTTTTTTCACAACCGATACGACTGCCTCTTTGCGGGCGGCAGAAATTAATGCTGAAGTCATTTTCAAAGCTACGAAGGTAGATGGAGTCTATGATTCCGACCCTATGAAAAATCCGGCAGCCATTCGCTATGCGAGTCTGACCTACACCGCTGTTTTGAATCAAGACCTCAGGGTGATGGATGCTACGGCGATTGCCATGTGCCGAGAAAATAGCATTCCCCTCATTGTTTTTGACCTTACCCAGCATGGCAATATCCTCAGAGCTGTCCGAGGAGAGACCGTGGGTACTCTAGTTTCAGCGGGGAGCTAGTCATCAGCTACCCAGTGGTTACTACGTAGTTGGGTCTGAAAAAAATGATAAACGATTATGAGTTGGGCTTGAAAGCCTATGAAACTCAAGATTTTGAGAAAGCCCTTGTTTATTTCTCAGAACAGTTAAAGCATGCTCCCCAAGACTTTAACCTTTGGTTGATGACAGCCTATTGTCATCAAGGTTTGGAGCGTTATCAGGAAGCGGAGAAAATGTATAAACATATTCTGCAGGATCCCATGTGTCCATCTTCCTTCATGAAACGTGCTCGGGAAGGATTGTCTGCCGTGAAGCAGGCTAGTTTGGTGAATGTACAAGGGAGTGGAGACCAGTATAATATTTACTGCCTCAAACATACCGATCGGAGGGTAACCCTCCAATGTCAGAGCTGTAAAGCCAGAGTTTGTCAGGAATGCACACGCCCCTTTAGACAATTTTTTCTTTGTCAGACATGTGGTGGTCCCTGTTTCTCTCTATCCTAAAAGGATGATTGAAATCGAAAAGAAGTATTTGATTCCCCAAGCTCAGGTGGAACGCTTGCTGACGTTGTTGGAATCTACCTATGGCGTCCCGAAGGTGCTGGATGAGCTGGACCTACACGGCTACACCCATAGTGATCGGACGCACTATCTCAGGCTTAGACGCAGTGGAGAGAAATTGCAGCTGGTGGCTAAAGGGCCTTCCCAACTCTCAGAAGATGGTTTCAAACAGAGAAAAGAAGTTACCATCCCCTTGGCACAAGACCAATTGGTTCCTGCAATGGAATTGGTAGAACTTCTGACGACGTTTCCGCTGCCGACCATGGAACGTCAACGCAAAGTTTGGAAGCTCTCAGAAGATAGCGAGATTGTGGTAGATAACCTTAAGCGTTTTCCCGACCGCACTTATGCTGAAATAGAGGTGCTTGCCGAAATCCAAGCGGATGCTCTAGAGCGTTTAAGGTCTCTGGAATCTTCGCTAGGATTAGATCCTGGCTGGGTGGAAACTCGGAACTATGGTCAAATTCTCTTGGATTGCCCTGCCTCATAACGGCTAAAGGGTGGGGCTATACTGCTTTTATGTCTCATTCATCCGAGCGTAGCGCAGAAAGCCAGGAACACTCCACAGAGCGGCTCCATAGTTGGAGTGCGCAGGGAGAGAAGCTAATACAACTGCTTTCTTATGAGCAAAATTTGGAAAAAGCGGCTCAGGTCTTTATCCAAAATCTGGTGGAACACTATGGTCTTGCCTTAGCTCGTTTGTGGTATCTCGAACCAGGGAGTCAAAATTTAGAATTAATAGCCAGCGCTGGAGCCTCTACCACCCTCACCGGCAGATTTGCCCGTATCCCGCTGGGAAGTTTCAAAATGGGATGGATTGCCCAAAACCATCAAGCTTTTTGGGCGCAAGATGTACAGAGGCAACCCTGGATTCGGGACCCTTGGTGGGTACAAAAGCATGACCTTCAGACTTTTTGTGGCTATCCGCTGATGTATCGAGACCAATGTCTGGGGGTTGTCGCTTTTTTCACCCGTCAGAAATTAACGCTTGAAGAGTTCCATTTCCTTCATCTCCTCTGTAGTTCGGTGAGTCTACACTTGGCCCGTTTGAAAACCTCCTATGCCTATCAAAGGCTAACTCCTAGAGAACAAGAAGTCTTTCAACAGCTCCTTCTAGGGCAAAATAACCAGCAGATAGCGCAAAAACTGAATATCACGGTCAGAACCGTTAAATATCATTTGGGCAATATCTTTCAGAAGTATGGTGTGACCCAACGCTTTCAGCTGATCCAATCGCAATTTACCGATGAATAGATGAATAAAGGAGAGCGCTACAGAAAATTCTCTATAGACTCTTAAGGAATAGCCTAAATACTTAGCTGTGCCTATGCAAATTCTAGAAGTCTAAAGTTCCTACGAAATGAAGATTATTACTTCGCAGTGCTGGCTTGTGGGGACTCTGCCTTCGAAAGCTCATATTGAGCATTCATAGTAGCAACAGGCTGAACCTGCGTTTGTACAGCGATTTGAGTTTCTGTCCCTGGCTTCTTGAGATTCTGAGCGACTCGCTCATTCGTCGAATTCTTGGAGCGGCCTGCCGCAATATCCAGATAGCGGTATATGGTAGCTGCTTTACCCACAGCTTTATCTTCTGGGGTGGCTTGGAC
>JBAUTB010000192.1:0-6225 GCA_049582005.1 Gloeobacterales cyanobacterium
GCCGACAAAAAGCTAAGGGTGCGAGGGTCCACCTCTACCTTTTCGATAGTAGCTATTCCTGCAGGCTGGTTACGGATATTGATAGCGACCTGATCTCCAACCTTGAAAACCTTTGGGTTCCCAAAATTTCCCTGGGCAAACAAATCAAATCGAATCGTCTTGGTTGCCACTTGATTACTTTGCGCTTCCGAGCGATTGGAACGCACTACAAAAAAACCTAAAAGGCCCAATACGATTAAGACAAAGGCTCCAGCATCAATGATGTTGACCTTCCCAAAAAGCTTTCCATTCTCATCAATCATGTCTTGGAGCCTGAAATAGACCCAGAGATTGTATCACTCTAAAAATGAGCGCATGTACCATCCTGAAAATCCCAATCTCTGTTCAGAACGTACACGCTGACTAGTGTATTAGTGTTGCACGATGTTTGTAAACACTATACATAGTGCTCTTTAGAACCCTCTCCCTTAAGATAATCGTCAAATCCCCCATAGTGGAGCTGCTTTGCACAGCCCTCGGCCTACCCGTAAGGAAGTTTGGGGGGCCGGGGGAGGGGGGCCCTATGCCATTTTCTGGGTTGGCAGTAGCTCTTTACTCACCAGATACTCATATAGCTCATGGGGCTTAAGTTGGCATAGATTCTTCGCCAACTCACTAATCTTGATATCTTTGGGTACTCCAGGCACCAACATTTCTCGCATTAATCCAAGGATTTTAGGTTCAGTAACAAGTACGAGTTGTTGCGCCTGATGAGTCTGAATTAAATCAAAAATATGCGTGGCAACTTCGTGAGCAAAGTGTCGCTCAAATTCAACGATGTGCCCTTCTCGGTGATCATCATAGCTGTGGGCTTGACCAGAGGAACCGCGATTGCGTCCAGTCTTGCTACTTGACCAAAGCTCTTCCCCCTTAAGTTCAGCTGCCGGACTGACTAGACCTTCATGCTCAATTAAATGAGGGGTAGACTCAGAAAATTCGGCAGGTTTTACGGTTAAAAAGCGTGCTTTTGCACTATCTATCACAGCAATGATATATCTGCTCATATATGGCCTCTAGAATGCCTGGGCACTTTGATCCTAGAGCGCTCTATACGTTCTCTATCCAATCTCGAATAAAGCTTAAACTTGTCTTGGATGGCAGAGCTCTTTCGCTCGCTTTCTAGGAGCACGTAGGATGAGTGCAGGCAACCATATTCGTAATATTGGAATTTCTGCACACATTGATGCCGGGAAAACCACCCTTTCTGAGCGGATTCTGTTCTATACCGGAAAAATCCACAAAATGGGTGAAGTGGGTGATGAAAAAGATGGTGCCACCATGGATTACATGGAGTTGGAGCGGGAGAAAGGCATCACCATTACCTCTGCGGCCATCACCTGTTTCTGGAATGATACACAAATCAATTTGATCGATACCCCTGGCCATGTGGACTTCACGATTGAAGTGGAGCGCTCGCTCAGGGTGCTTGATGGAGCGGTTATGGTGCTGTGTGGGGTGGCGGGAGTGCAATCGCAAACCATCACCGTAGACCGACAAATGCAACGCTATCGGGTGCCGCGCATTGCCTTTATCAATAAGTTAGACCGGGTCGGGGCCAATCCTTTCCGTGTGGTGGAAGCACTTAAGGAAAAGCTTGATTTAAAACCGGTCCTTCTGCAGACGCCCATCGGGATGGAGGAAACCTTTGCAGGGGTTATCGATTTAATCGAGATGACGGCGAACTATTTTGAAGGAGAAAACGGAGAACGCAGGGTTATTCAGCCTATTCCTGAACATTTACAGGTTGAGGCGCAAGCGGCAAGAGACCAGCTCCTCGATCAAATTTCCCTGCTTTCCGAAGAGATGATGACCCTGCTGCTCGCGGGGGAAGAAGTGCCGAAACCGATGATTTGGGAAACGCTGCATCAGGGAACGTTAAGCCGTGCATTTACCCCTGTGCTATTGGGTTCAGCCCTGAAAAATAAGGGTGTACAGAACCTATTGGATGCGGTGGCGCTCTATTTGCCTTCTCCCGTTGAACGGGAAATGGTGACCGCCATAGAGGTTCCCACCCAACAGGAAGTAAACATTGCGCCCAATCCCACCGATCCGGTGGTAGCCCTGGCGTTTAAGTTGGTGGACTTGTTCGGTCAGCTCACCTATGTTCGGCTTTATGCCGGAACGTTGCACCAAGGCGACCGCTTGTACAATAGCTGCACCCAAAAGCTCGTTCGCATCAATCGGCTGGTCCGCATTGAGGTGGATAAACTTCAAGAACTGACCGTGGCCACGGCTGGAGAGATTGTCGGTTTAGTAGGGGTAGACTGTGCCTCTGGCGACACCCTCTGTGCTGTGGGGAGGAACCTTTCGTTGGAAGGAATCTTTGTCCCGGAACCTGTGATGACCCTTGCCGTTACCCCTAAAAGCCAGGAAGATGTCGAGCGTATAGCCAAGGCCCTTCATCGCTTTGTTCGGGAAGATCCCACTTTGCATGTCAGCAATGACCCTGAGTCGAATAAAACCCTGATTTCAGGCATGGGTGAACTACACCTGGATATCTATTTGGAACGGATGAAGCGGGAATATCACGCCGAAGTCTATGTGGGTAAACCTGCGGTCGCTTATCGGGAAACGATTACTCAACCCGCCTCCTTTGACTACACCCTCAAGAAACAAACGGGAGGAACGGGACAATTTGCGCATGTGATCGGTCGTCTGGAACCCTGTGAAGGAGCGTTCTTATTTGAGAATCGGGTCGTCGAGGGTGCGATTCCCTCGCTGTTTATAGCTGCCTGTGAACAAGGGTTCCGAGATGCGCTAAAAACGGGATGGCTCAAGGGTTATCCAATTATTGGGGTCAAGGTAATCCTGGAAGGGGGTTCCCATCATCCGGTGGATTCTTCAGAGATGGCCTTCCGCTACGCTGCAAGACAAGGCTTTGAGCAAGGATTTGCCCTCGCTCATCCCATGCTTCTCGAACCGATGATGCTCTTGGAGGTAGAGACTCCCAGCGAGTTTTGGGGACGTATCCAAGGAAAGCTATTGGCTCGTCGTGCTTTGCTGTTGGGGTCTGAGAATAGAGACCATAATGTTGTGCTCCAGGCAGAAGTTCCCTTAGCCGAGATGTTTGGTTATTCCACAGAATTGCGCTCCCTCTCCCACGGCATGGCAACGTTTTCGATGGAGTTTGCAGAATATCGACCCATCCCTGAACATCTTTTCAGCCAGGTCTGATAGAGGAATTTATGAGAAGTAAAAATTTTTTTCTCTACTCCTTGTTATTTTGTGGTGCGTTAATAGAAATTGAGAGGCTAAGTCTGGCAGCCTAGCATAGAGATGAGGCTCGGTGATCGTAATGACTATGGAGATAAATGATCATGCCCGCTATTCATCTAGTGCTTGAACCTGCCGAAGACCATTGGAGTGACCTTTTAGAAAAGGAAGTTATTTATCTAGGCAACGAAGATCCGCCGATTGGGCTGGTACCGATGCCAGGAGGTACGACTTTAGGTAAAACCAGTGTCAGTATGAGACTTGACCTGCCTGATGGGCGGGTTGTAGTCATAGAAACTACCCTGGCAGAACTAGACCATGCGGTGAAGGCGATTCAAGCCAAGTATGGGGAGTAGGTGAATCAGGGCAGTACGCCTTGAGATCAAGGAGGTTGGGTGAATATGCTCAGGGGGTGAGCGTACCTAACTTTATTTGAAGTTGCAGGCTTAAGCTCAAAAAGGCTAGACAGGTAGAACTATGTATATGTTTAGGAGTCAATCCTATGCAACGGGCATTGCGACTGATATCGAATAGTGGCTCCGAAGCCAGGGAAATTCGGTCAGAGACTTCTCGACTCGTGGAGTTGCAGGATGAACAGCTTCTTGATGCTTACTCACAGGCCATCATCCGGGTGGCTGAGCGCGTCAGTCCTTCTGTGGTCAATATTGATGTGCATCAGCAGGTTAAGGGACGTCAGCAGAAACCCCAGGAAAGACATGGAAATGGGTCGGGCTTTATTTGTACGCCAGATGGCTACATTCTGACCAACAGTCATGTGGTTCATAAGGCCGCCAAGATTGGCGTTACGCTTTCTGATGGTCGAGAGGCTCCTGCAGAACTGATCGGAGACGACCCAGAAACGGATTTGGCCGTGATTAGGATTCATAGTCCCAATCTGGTACCCGCCCGTTTGGGAAATTCTCAGGCCATCAAAGTGGGTCAGGTAGCAGTTGCCATTGGTAATCCCTATGGCTTCCAGTGCACCGTAACTGCTGGGGTGGTGAGTGCCCTGGGCCGTTCTCTTCGGTCACAGTCGGGCCGCATGATTGATAACGTCATTCAAACCGATGCTGCGCTGAATCCAGGTAATTCTGGGGGGCCCTTGGTTAATTCCCATGGAGAAGTAATCGGGGTGAATACAGCAGTTATTCTGCCCGCTCAGGGAATTTGCTTTGCCATCGGGGTGAACACAGCCCAGTTTGTGGCAGGACAACTGATTAACTATGGTAAAGTTACCCGCAGCTATATCGGTATCGGTGGGCAAAACGTTCCCCTTCATCGACGGATCGTCCGCTTTTATAACTTGACCCATGAAAGTGGAATCCTCGTCGTTTCCATCGAAGCCAATAGTCCTGCGGAAAGGGCCGGGCTGCAAGAAGGAGATGTGATCATCCGATATGAAGGCCAACAGCTGACGGAAATCAATGATCTACATCGCTTGCTAACCGAGAAAGAGGTTGGTGTGAAAGCTTCTCTAACGGTGATTCGTCATGCTGAGATGGTGACGCTCCGTATTGTCCCAGAGGAGTCCAAGCCTTCGTAGCCTCGTTTCCGCGCTCACCGCTTGGGAGAGGATGAATGATAGAGATTCCATCAAAGGCCCATGGACTTTTGCAGGCAGGTTATTTTAATCTTGCTGATCGGCGGTGCAACTTTTGAACGTGGGCGTAGGCTAAGCGTAAAGATTTTCGGGAGACAACCATGAAAAAACCGCTCCGCATTTTGCTACAGACCACCATTCCAACGATTGAAGATGATTGGAATATTGCTCGGTTCTCCCTGTTGCAGGACTATCTTGCTTCTCTCAAAGATGAAGTAGGGAATCCTCTTTGTGCGATAACGGCACGGGATAGAGTGGTAGATGCCGAGGGGAATGACCCCGTATTAAGCACGCTGTCCAGAAAGGGTTTTGATGAACTTTGGTTATTTGCCCTGGATACCGGCGGTGGTCTGAGCACCCAGGATTGTGCTGGAATTACAGCGTTTCATCAGCAAGGGGGTGGAATATTTACGACCCGAGACCATCAGGATATGGGGGTTTCTATGTGTGACCTGGATACCCTTGGCCACTTCCACTATTTTCATACCCAAAATCCGGACCCCGATGATTCTCGCTGTTGTCGAGATGATATCTATACCCCGTATATTTCTTGGCCCAATTATTACTCTGGCCGTAACGGAGACTATCAGAGAATTATTCCGGTCGAACCCCTACACGAACTTTTGAAAAATCCTGATTCACCCTCTGACATGATTGAGTTCTTCCCAGCCCATCCCCATGAGGGAGGGATTGGGACCCCCAAGCAAGAAGGAAACGCACGGGTGATCGCGATGGGCCGGAGTAAGGTGACAGAACGCCTGTTTAATCTTGTCGTGGTTGCTGATTATACACAGGATGCTTCGGGCCGTAATCTTGGTCGTGTAGTATCTCAATCAACCTTCCATCATTTGGTCGATTACAACTGGGATACGGATAGAGGATGTCCTAGTTTCGTCGATGAGCCAATCGGGACTGGGATGAAACAAGAATCCAGAGCTTTGCAGGATATTAAAGCCTATGTCCGAAATTTAGTTTTGTGGCTGGCTCCTCTAGAACGGATAGCCATGCCGTCACAGAACGCAGGGAGGATGACCACAGGCTAATATCTTACTCTTTGTTTAGAGGAGATGTGCCCAGCGCAAACTACTAAATACACTGCACTCTTTTCGTTCTCATTAGGAGTAGAGTTTGACTCGGATTACATCGCTCACTTGGTCTAGTAGGCTCTTAGGTGGTGTCTCTATAGTCACGGTTTAATTTGCAGGTAATATCCCGATATGGGATGATATCCAGAAAATTTCTGGATAATATAGCGATTCTCATATGAGTGCACTATAAACTGAGGCATCAGGAGCGACGTAGTAACAGCAATGAGTGAACCACCCAATCATGTCTTTGCTTGTGACTGCATTGAATGCTTCAGTGATGGCTTG
>JBAUTB010000193.1:0-6724 GCA_049582005.1 Gloeobacterales cyanobacterium
GCCCTGGATAAGACATAACCCTCATCGGTTCTCTTGACGTGGTACCAACTTCTCTCCTGGCATTCATCGCACCAAAACTCTTCCAACCATTCTCGGTCTAGGGAGACCGTTGAGTTACTTAGAAGAATAAGGGACGCTTTTTGTTTCGTCACACCTCTAATCTGCAGTTGCTCTGGATTATTAGCGAACAGAGCATGCTTCTGGCTAACACTATGAACTAGACAACCGTGAAGGGGGCATTTAATCCTACGCCCTTTGGAGCGCTTGCGATTGCGTTCACACCTCTTTTGCACTACCACTTCCTCAACCTTTCTTTAAAGTAATTGACTAATCAGAGTTTATACATCCTATAAAACTCCTTAGCCTGCTCTCCGTTGACTTATCCCGCTATGTTAACAAACATTACGGAAGAGCCTAGGGAGAGTACAATGTTTTACTTCTGCATACTAATGCTTCCCTTCTGAATACTTATGTATTATGCAGTACATATGATTGCGTATTTGTACGTATTGCTACCGAACAATTTGTCTTATTTTTGTCGTAAATACTACATTTCGCTTTTTGTTCCAGGTAAAACATTACATTCTCTTCATGACAATGTATAAATTCTTGTCAAAAAAAGAGGCCTAAGAGTCTCTAGGACAAGTTTCCCTGGTTATCCGTAAATCTCATGGGGAGATAAATCGGAGCTAGAGGTATTCACTTAGGAACTTGGGCAATTTGATTTGACGCGGTAGTGGATATAAAGTTCATCCGCTAAGCTATGGCAGCTAAGTAGCTCTAATTGGGGTGCATTCTGTCCCACAACAAACCCCAGTCCTTCTACAGGGCTGGGGGAGGTAGTGCCCCCTAAGACGAGGGGACAGAGCGTTAACCACCATTCATCAATCAGTCCTAGTGCAAATAGTTGGGCTGATACCTCGCCTCCCCCTAAAGCTGCTATGCGACGTACGCCTTGCTCGAAGAGTCTAGCGAGGGCTTGATGAAAATCTACCCCTATCGATGCTGAAGCTTCAGAACTGCCCACCCAAATCTCGGCTAAACCCATAAATTTTTTTTCAGCTTCAGGATTAGACTTCCCTGTTAGGAGAATTCTGGACAGAGGTTGCTGGAAAAAAGGAAGATTGGGGTCAAGGTTCAAGCTGCGCGAACAGACGATGGTTAAGGGTTGTGGCGATTGATTTCTTTCTCTTCTTGCTTTGAGAAGGGCCTCCTGTTTTACGAGAAAAGCCGTGGAATAATCACGGACCGTAGAGGCACCCATCAAGACCGCATCGGCTAGGGCCACCTGTTCTTCTAGGTGAACTTTGTCTTGGCTAGAGGAAAAATGAGCAGCGCCACGATGGGCAGGAGCAATTTTGCCGTCGGCACTGGCCGCTAAAACGAGCGTTACGTGGGGGCGTGGCATAAAGAAATCATAGAAAGTTCATGCATAATCTATAACTGAGTTTTAGGGTAGAAGCATAAAACTCTCTACAGGTTTTTTGTAAATAGTTATACTAACGGGTGGACTCCTCATAGTATTTATGATGTCCATGGAAAATTTGATGAGTAGCACCCATAACCCTAGCCTCAAGAGGCAAGCTTAATATGAGCCAGAAGACTACCACCGCACTCTGCATTATCGATGTCGGTATTATTCTCAACAAGCGAGACATGGTCCGTCTCCTTGAGGACTTGAGTCGAGTGCGCTACCAGGAACTATGCGGGGGAAACCTGCGGAAGAAGGGAGATGGGTACATTATGGAGGTCTATGATGACCCTTCCTGTTCTACCTTGGTAGCCAACCAAACCCTGTATCTCAATGTCAGCAGTTTTGAATATTTAGAGTTAGGACAGTGTAGTTCCTCAGAAGAGCCTGGATTAGAGCGTCCTTGCTTCGATTTAGTGCAGGGAGATCGGGTTTTACGCTTGATTCCGCTTACCAATCCGCTCGAAGAACAAGAGCGGTCCCGAAAAAATTCACATCTGGACAGTGCTATTGAAGATGTCCTCTTGGACGTTGCGCTACCTGACTGGGATGATGAAGACGACCTCGATCTGTAGTGCTTAAAATTTAGTGTTTGATTTTTCGATTGAAGGGCGGTGTGACCACAGCGGTGCACGGGTCGGTTATTTTACGACCCCTCACGGGACGATAGCTACGCCTTGTTTTATGCCCGTAGGAACGCTCGCTACGGTCAAGACTCTTTCCCCTTCGCAACTTGCAGAAGCGAATCCTCAAGTAGTTTTAGCCAATACCTACCACCTGCATTTGCAACCAGGAGACGACATTATTGAGGCGGCAGGAGGTCTCCATAAATTTATGGGTTGGTCTGGACCGATGCTGACCGATTCTGGGGGATTCCAGGTGTTCAGCCTAGGAGGTCTCCGTACGATTGACGAAGAAGGCGTGACTTTTAAATCTCCGAGGGATGGAGCCAAAATTCGTTTTACCCCAGAAGTGGTAATGGGCATTCAAAATCGCCTAGGGGCAGATATTGTGATGTGTTTAGATGAGTGTCCTCCCTACCCTGCTACTTATGAAGCAGTGAGTGCTGCGGTGGAAAGAACTTCACGCTGGGCTGAACGTTGTGTAAGAGCGCACCAACGTTCAGACCAAGCTTTATTCCCTATTGTTCAAGGAGGTGGTTATGAAGACCTTCGGGCCGATTCTGCCAAGGCTTTGCTTGATCTAAATGCTCCTGGGTACGCTATCGGAGGTGTCAGTGTAGGAGAGCCCACACACCAGATGCATAGGGTGTTTCGTCATACGGCTCCTCTTTTGCCTAAGCACAAACCCCGGTATGCCATGGGAATTGGCACCTATCGAGAATTGCTGGAAGGCGTGGCTCAAGGTATTGATATGTTTGACTGTGTAATTCCTACCCGCTTAGCCCGCCATGGCACGGCACTCGTAAGGGGAGAGCGCTGGAACCTAAAGAATAGCTACTACCGGCGAGATTTCACTCCTTTGGACCCTAAATGCTCTTGCTATACCTGTCAGCAATTCACACGGGCTTATCTTTGCCATCTGGTGCGGACAAAAGAAAGCTTGGGAATGACGCTGCTGGCCCTTCATAATGTGACAGAGCTCGTTCGGTTTGTTGCCCAATTGCGTGAGGCTATTCAGGAAGGTCATTTTTGGGATTCCTATCAGAGACTATCGCGGCTCGCTTCATGAAGAATCATCAGGGCCTCGTAGTATTGGGAGCGGCATAGGCGGCTTGTTCGGCAGCACTAACAGCATGATCAGCGATGCGCTCAAGATATCGACAAACTAAAACCAGGTAAAGAGGAACTGAGCCGTCTCCATCGCCAGCCCCTTGCTGGACTAGAGTGCTAAGGGACTGGAATAGTTTTTGGTAGTCAGCATCTACCCTATCATCCATGGCCCGCACAGCTAAACCCTGCTCTCGGTCCAGCGTAGCCCATGTATCCAAAGCGGCTCGGACCATCGTCTGGACATGACTGCCCATAACCGCAAAATCCTGAATAAAAGGAGGCAGAGACTTTCCGGCTAAGGCGAAGGCGACATCTGCGAGGTCATCCGCATAATCTCCAATGCGTTCTATATTGACAATGGCTTCAAGAATACCAGTAATGTAACGGGTATCTGAAGCTACAGGAGCCTGTAAATTGATAAACCTTAGGCAACGGCCATAAATGGTCCGGTTAGAGCTATCGATGGCCTCTTCCAACGCTTTGACCCGGCCTGCCGCTTCTAAATCAGCATGAACGATACCTAACAAAGCATCAGAAAGTGCTTTTTCCGCTAAGGCCCCCATGCGTAATAGTTCGGTACGGGTTGCATTCAGTTCTTGAACAAAGAATTCGCGCATCATGTTTTATTAAAAAGCTTTTGACGTAGATCAGGGTAAACCTATTGTGCCGTTTCTACAGAGACTCTGTATCCAATGATGAGCTTCTGTATCCGTGTATGGCCCTCTAGCTAACGTTTTCTTCGTATTTCTTTGAGAGACTTAGAACCTCAAGCAAAAAACTAGCGCAAGCAATAAGACCTATCAATCCTAGAATCGTACTATGTCTCAAACCTTTGACTTTATTCTGATCGGGGCAGGGCACAACGGAATGACCTGTGCAGCCTACCTGGCTAAAGCGGGCTATTCTTGTTTGGTTCTAGAACGACGCAGCAAGATTGGCGGATGCGCCACGACTGAAGAGGCTATGCCAGAAACGGCACCAGGCTTCAAGTTTAATCTCTGTGCGATTGACCATGAGTTTATTCATCTAGGGCCTGTACTCCGAGAATTAAAGCTGGAGCACTATGGATTGGAATACCTATGGTGCGACCCTACGGTGTTCTGCCCCCACCCTGATGGCAGTTTTTTCCTGGCTTGGCAGGATGTCGAGCGGACCTGTAAAGAAATTGAGCGATTTTCTCCAAGAGATGCCGTCGCTTATCGAGATTTTATTTCTTACTGGCAGCGCGCTATGCGCCTATTTGCCACCACATTTAATGCTGCTCCTCAATCGATTCCAGGCATTCTTCGGAATTTCAACCCTACGGTGATCAATGACCTGTTTGATCTGGCCGATGGACCTACAGGTATCCTTGAATTCGCTCGTCGGATGGTCACAAGCCCGCAAAATCTCATTAATGAATGGTTCGATGCTGAATTTATCAAAGCACCAATTGCCCGTTTGGCTGCTGAACTGGGGGCTCCACCATCAGAAAAGGGGATTGCTTTTGGGGTCACCATGCTGGCGATGCGCCATGGTCCAGGCATGAGTCGCCCTCGTGGGGGGACCGGTATGTTAACTGAAGCGTTGGGAGCTCTTTTGATAGACCTGAGTGTTGAAATTCTTACGGACGCTCCCGTTGATCGGATCCTCGTAGACAACACAGGCCGAGCTGTAGGGGTGCGAACCCAAGCAGGTCAGGAATACCAATGCAAAATGGGGGTTATTTCTAACCTAGATGCGGTTCAGCTATTCAACAAGCTGTTAGACCCTGCGGATGCTGAGGCATGGGCTGAGGGCGTCACAGGACGTTTAAATCGCAAGGTGGTGAACAACAACGAAAGTGTAATGAAAATCGATTGTGCTTTGTCTGAGCCCCCTCGATTTAGTGCCTGGGGACATCAGGATGACTGGTTGATTGGTTCACTCCTCATTGCTGATTCTGTGGAACATGTGGAACGAGCGCATCAGGAGCCTCTACAAGGCAAAATTCCGGATGATCCTTCTCTTTATGTGGTAGTGCCTACGGTCCTAGACCCTTCCATGGCTCCACCGGGTAAACATACGCTCTGGATAGAATTTTTTGCCCCTTGGGAAATTACCCAAGGTCCCGATCGAGATTGGGGGTTGATCAAAGAAAAAATCGCGGATCGTTGCATTGATAAGTTAGCTCAATACTGTCCCAATCTTAAATCTTCGATCATGGCCCGTCGGGTAGAAAGTCCTGTAGAATTAGCGGCTCGTACGGCAACGTTAAAAGGGAATTTCTATCATATGGATATGACGGTGGAGCAGATGTTATTTTTCCGTCCTTTGCCCGAATTGGCTAACTATAAAACTTCAATTACAGGCTTATACCTCACGGGAGCTGGAACGCATCCTGGAGGTTCTATTTCCGGCATGCCAGGGCGTAACTGTGCCCATGCAATCTTACGGGAGCATCGTTCTTTTACTCGTCCTCGTATTGTACGAAAAGTGAGTAAACGGGTAAAATACTTCGCTATGCAAGCTGCTTTTAGAGCAGGTGTAGATGTCAGTAATCTATAAACTTCTGATTAAAGTAAGCTAACTTTATCAACCGACGAGCATATTAGTTTTTTCGGAGGGGCTGTAGTGAGTTCTTGGAACGAAGTGTGATTTTGTTCGTTAGCGATCTTCTGAAGTCAGGTTAGAGTGGTAGTGAACAAAAATGTAAAGATTTATGACCTGGCATCGGTTGACACGAACCTGGGAAGCGCTTTCTCAACAAATAGAACGGGGAGAAGCTCCTGCCGGCTTGAGCCCTGCTTGGCGCATGCTCCTCATGGGTGACGGTGCTCCCACCCGGCATTTTCAGGTGGTCACCGGTCAAGATATTCAAATTGATCTGATCGAGATGAAGCCCATTACAGAGGCCGTAGAGGCGTTCCCTGCTGAAATAGCCCTCATCCCAAGTCCTCGTCTGCGTCGGCAAATTTGGTTAAGAACAGCATCGGGGGAGCGCTTGGCCTATGCAACGTCTTGGTGGCCTATGCAGGATGTGGATCGTTCCCTAGAAAATCCGCTCCTCCCGATCTGGACTAGCCTGTCTACAAAACATACGGAGTTCTATAGGGACCTCAAGGGACTTTATCAAGGTACGAATGCCGAACTTATCAAAGCATTTGATCACCCTGGACCTTTTTGGGGAAGGCACTATCTGATGTGGCGTGATGGGGCTCCTTTCACGCTCATCTATGAGGTTTTCTCTCCTGCGGTAGAAAAATATCTTGGCCCTACGCTAATGCCTCAAGAAATCAAGACCTTGGAAGCTATCTCAACCTGAGTTTTAGTATCCTTGGGTCGCTAAGTCTGCAGGTTCAGCCTGTTCTACTCGGCATACTCCTGTATGAATATGGCCGGTAGGCCATAGTTCCAGCCAGCGATAACCAGGCAAAGTTGTATCTAGGGTGAAATCTGTCTTTTTGGGTTTGAATTGAATACAGGTAGAAGGGGTTGCCAAGAGACGGACTCCCTTGCGCTCAGCCTCAAAATTCTGATGGACGTGCCCCCAAAGTATGCC
>JBAUTB010000194.1:0-2135 GCA_049582005.1 Gloeobacterales cyanobacterium
CGTATGGCCTACCTCCTGACGGAAACGAGGAGCTTGACCGACCAGGATACCGACCACAAAGGCACCTAATACGGCTTCAATGCCCATCTCATGGGTCACGGCAGCTACACCAAAAGCCATGACCAAGATGGCAGAGAGTTGGGCCATCGCTCCGCCCACAACTTTATCCACCAAGGCAATGATCTGAGCAACCACAGTCCGCCCAATCGTAAAAGCAACGGCTAGGAAAAGTAGCGCTCCTCCCACAGCGCTCCCCGCCGAGAGGAGGTCCACACCGCCACTAGTCGCCAAACCCGCTACGACAGAGAGCAAAATCCAGCCAATGGTATCGTCCGTCATCGCTGCGGCCAGGGTGACCTGACCAATATCCCGACGGATCAGCTTTAGGTCCATCAGCACCTTTGCAATGACGGGCACCGCTGAAATACTCATCGCCACGGCTATGAACAGACTAAAAACCAAGCGCTGTCCAGGATTGGCTAAAAAAGTTTCGGGTAGAAGATATCCGAGGCCTAAACCCGTGATAAAAGGTACTATGATGCCGCCCAGCGAGATCAGCAGCGCCGATTTGCCTTTACGTACGATCAGGTTCAGATCCGTCTCCAAACCGGTGACAATCAGCAAGAATAACACTCCAACCCAAGAAACTACGGACAGTAAATCCGCTTGGGCTTGGACTTTGGGAAATATCTCCGCTTGGATTTCAGGCAGAAGCATTCCAAAAATAGACGGTCCTAGAACCACACCCGCGAGCAGTTCTCCTACCACGGGAGGCTGGTTGATCTTCCGCATGCATTCACCCAATCCACGGGCTACGGCCAAAAGCAGGCAAACCTGTAAAAGTAGCAAAAAAAGGGCTTCATGGCTAAGGGAATTGAGCACCTTAGGTGCAGCCTGTGCAGTCTCTGCGGATAGCAGAACGGGGGACAACTCAAGCATAGTCAGCCTCGTGAGGAGAATCTAGAAAAAGCGTTGGAAGACTTGGAAACGTAGAAACTGGCTAACAAAGAAACATAAGCCACAATGTATCACGGGTTCCAGAATCGCATCTATCAAGACATGATAAAGGCGAAATCCTAACGAAAGTAAATCGCATTATTCGAGTTTATTAAATACCTAGCAATTCGCTCATTCTTTGTATATTTCTGTTCGCAAAATGTGAGAGTAATTGTATTTAAGGATAGCCTCATTGCTTGCGGGCATGAAGTATCTGGATATACATTTAACTTGAACGCATCAAAGACTGGAGTTTAGACTAAATCGGTTGCAGCCAGATTAGGCATAGCAAATCAGCCCAGAAGTCATCGACCGCTGAACAAGCCTCCAACATTTCCAACAACCAGATCTAAGCGGCGATTTTTGGGGTCTGTTGTGGGTTCAATTTAGGTTTGGAAGCCCTCTTTCGGACAACTGGAAATCTGGGTTTGGGAGAACGGGGTTTTCCAGCAGGCCAACCAGGGGACTTTCCGCGAGGTTTGGGGGGACCGGCCGGGGTGCCCAACTGCGTTAAAATAGCCGCAAAACCTTGCGCAACCCGACCTGGCGTCAGATTGGTTTGAGGCTTTTGCCAGGGGAGCGGGGAATCTTGAACCCCGTCGCGGGCCAACCATAACTGCCAAGTGATTAGCGGCATCAAATCGCTCCAGCGCTCCGCTTGTTGAGGAGTCTCCAAGTTGGGGACTGTCCAATGTAGCCGCTGCTTGGCAAAGTGAGGTGCCCTGACAAAAATGGACAAACAGGGGATGGCAATGTCTTTATTTGGACCGTAGATAATGCTTTGCGTCTTATTGATAATGACCAGACTGGGGCTGCTGCTATCTAGAGCGTAATTTTTCCATAGAAGGTAAGTGTGGCGAGCGCGTCAGGAAAGCCAAAGTAGAAGGGGTTGTGAAAAAAACATTATCGCCAATGGATGAACTTTTTTCAGAAGACCTATATCTAACTAAGTAAGTAGTTGTCAAAATTCACGCAGCATTCACGAAATGTTCATGGGAGCTTCGCTTTGGCACAACACATTTACTTATTCAAGAGACTACAGACTTCGTCAGAACGTCATCGTAACTGCTCCAAAAGGGGCTGTAAATAGTTTGTATCAAAGGTTAAAAGATGAAGTCCATGAACTAATTAATTGAGGT
>JBAUTB010000195.1:0-7335 GCA_049582005.1 Gloeobacterales cyanobacterium
ATATTAGGCAACCATAATCCAATAGAATCACCCAATCAGAACAGCAATACCAATACAATATATAAAAACAGAAAACAATTTGATCAATTGAACATGAAGTAGTATTAATCAAAATACTACATAGGCAACTAATTTTATTCAGAACAGGATTCACATCAATCTCAAGGGAATATAGCCAAAATAACCAAATTTGCTTTGGAGTTCGTTTGGTAAATCATTTTTTGGAATGGAACAAAAACCAAGACGTCTATAGTATTTGACCAAATCAGACTGACACAGGAGATAAATCGGTTTTTTACCCTCCTTGCTGCTGAAGTAATTTACCAAACCAGAACCAAAACCTTGATTACGATGAGCAGGAAAAATGAATAACTGATCAAGATAAGAGTAAGTATCGTATTGAATAAGTTGCGCAGAACCTAATAGCATATCATTACTTTCAACAACCCAGATCTCAGCATAAGATAGGGGTTGAAAAAATAAAACCCAAGATAAAACAGCTAAATATATGGTGAGGGGCATTCCCACTAGTAGGAAGGCAATTATATCCCACTCTTTACTATGGCCCAAAGGAGGGAAATATGAAACGATATAGAGTGTAGTTATAAATGGAATCAGTAACAAGACAATGACTAATAAATTAGCAATCAGGCTTCTTGGTGTCATCAGACGCATTTTCCGTAGGGCCCAACTATCGGTGGAGCGTGCAGGACGAATCACATAAGCGGAAGAAGGGGGGAAAGATTGCGAGGTTGAAGAAAGCGCCAATTCATGCCTCCACAAAGCCAAACGTGGATGATTAGGTTGAAAATCTAAAAAGACGGGTGAGGTGCCGTTTGAATTTTAATACCTAGAGGCCTGATTTAAGTATTCCCAAATGCCGAAGTTAAATCTCTAAAAGGCAGGCTAACCTGATTTTCAAATTATGGGGTAAAGGGTTTAGCTTTTAAGAGATAACCAGCAATCTCCACCTATCTATCTGCATAGATTGCCCCACAGAGTTTAGTCTTCATCCAATTTAAGAATAGCCATAAATGCTTCTTGCGGTACTTCCACCGAACCTACGGATTTCATCCGTTTTTTACCCTCTTTTTGCTTTTCCAAGAGCTTTTTCTTCCGGGTAATGTCCCCACCGTAGCATTTAGCTAGAACGTTTTTGCGAATGGGCGCTATATTTTCCCGTGCCACGACCTTACTGCCAATTGCAGCCTGGATAGGTACCTGAAACTGCTGCCGGGGAATCAACTTTTTCAGTTTTTCTGTCAGTTGTCTACCAATAGTAGGAGCTTTGTCCGCATGACAGATCACCGACAAAGAATCTACACTTTCCCCATTCAACACTATATCTAAGCGCACCAGCTTATCAGCTCGATAGCCAATGAACTGATATTCCATCGAGGCATAACCACGGGAGCGAGATTTCAGTTGGTCAAAGAAGTCAGAAATCACCTCGGCTAAAGGCAACTCATAAATTAAGGTTGTACGGTACTGGGTGAGGTATTTCATATCTTTGAAAATCCCACGCCGGTTTTGACATAGCTCCATCAAGGTCCCCACATATTCTGGCGGGGTGATTACTTCCATCTTTACGTAAGGCTCTTCTACTTTTTCTCGCAGATGAGGATCCGGCAAATCGGCAGGATTTTGGATCTCCGTGACCGAACCATCCATGAAAGTAATTCGATAGACTACCGAAGGAGCTGTGGTGACCAAGTCCAGGTCATACTCTCGTTCCAGGCGTTCTTGCACAATCTCCATATGGAGTAGCCCCAAGAATCCGCAACGAAAACCAAACCCTAAAGCTCCAGAACTTTCTGGCTCAAAGCTTAGGGCTGCATCGTTCAGACTGAGCTTATTCAAGGCTTCCCGTAGGTCTTCAAACTGATCAGAGTCTGTAGGATAGAGGCCACAATATACCATGGGTGTGGCTTTGCGATAGCCGGGTAATCCCTCTTTAGCGGGGTTTGTGACCAGGGTGATCGTATCACCGACTCGGGCATCACCTACGGTCTTGATCGAGGCAGAAAGAAAACCGACTTCCCCTGCATGCAGTTCATCTACCTGCACCTGATAGGGCTTAAGTACCCCCAGGTCATCAATCTCAAATTCCTTGCCGGTCGCCATGAAGCGAATTTTATCCTTGCGACGAACCGTCCCATCCATAACCCGAAAGTAGACCACTACCCCGCGGTAGGCATCATAGTAACTGTCAAAAATCAGCGCCCGCAGGGGCTCTTGAATCGTATCTTTAGGGGGAGGGACATTCCGAACAATCGCTTCCAGAATTTCAGTGATGCCAATGCCTTCTTTGGCAGAGGTGTGGATCGCTCCAGAAGTATCTAAGCCAATAGTCTCTTCAATCTCAGCAGCAACCCGCTCGGGTTCCGCCCCCGGCAGATCAATTTTATTGAGGACAGGAATGATCTCTAGATCATTTTCCAAGGCTAAATAAACATTGGCCAAAGTCTGAGCTTCCACCCCTTGGGAAGCATCCACCACCAGCAGAGCCCCTTCACAGGCGGCCAGCGAACGAGACACCTCATAGGTGAAATCCACGTGACCAGGAGTATCAATCAAGTTCAAGACATACGCTTGACCATCCTGAGCGATATAGTCCATACGAGCAGCCTGAAGTTTAATGGTGATTCCCCGCTCCCGCTCTAAATCCATATTGTCTAGGTGTTGTGCCGTTAGGTCTCTGTCACTCACCGTACCCGTGGCTTGTAGCAAGCGATCAGCCAAAGTAGACTTGCCGTGATCAATGTGGGCAATGATGGAGAAGTTGCGGATCCGAGACACAGGCACATCGGTCATATTTTTTGAAGAAAGAATAACTACTCTTGATCATAAAGCCCTGAGCCAATATCGAGTTACACCATTCAAATTTCTCCTTGGAACTTTCTCTGTGGAAAAGCATCTGTCCAGAGATATAGCTTGACCCTTCAAGTCATAGAGTACGAGAAAGTACGGTATTACATTTTTCTTTCTTTGCAGTGCCCTAAAGAGATCACGGATAGATGGAACCAAAAGCCAGTGTTATATTTTGGTCATCGAGAAACTAACTTGTTGTTAACCATAAATCTGCGTCAAGCAAATTTTAAACCACACTTCAAGATAAGTTTCGTAATTTAGTTCAAAACCTGCATGTCATTTGGATAAATTCTTGATCGAGTGACTACCCATATAGGTTTTTGGTTACAGTCCACGGCTTCCCAATACAACGAGTTGAGAGTCTTATCATGCTCATCCAAACTCAGCCCACCACCAATTTTTCCTCTAGCATGTCTTCAGCCCTCACCGCACAGTCGTTCTATGAGGCTTATTGCTGGGTAGTTTTTACCCGTGCAGTCGGAGAAAGTAGAATGGCCGATGCCTGGCGGGACCTAGCCCGTGTCTACAGTGATTTTGACCCACTCAAAGTTAATAAAGAAACAGTCATTAAAGCCGAAGAGTGGTTGGATTCTGAGACGACCTTGGGGCCAAGTCAATGTGCCTTGATGATTCAGCTTTTGGGTTGGGATCGCTTCTGTCATGAATTTGTCAAAACTACGGCCCCTAAAAAGTCTCTGGCACTCCTTCGCGGTATGGACTGGATCAGTATCCAGCAGCTTGGTCGCCTCTTAGATTTAGATATGGAGTGTTCTCCAGGAGTAACTAAATAATGCCAATACTAATCAATCGACTGCACGAACTACTCGCCACCGGGCTTACTTTAGATGCCGCTGCAACCGTTGTAGCCCGTGAGAGGCAATTATCATCTATCGGCTATCAAAAACTGCTCGCGGCCTACCGAGCAAGCAACCGAGTATCCAGTAGCTTTGTCGCCTTCTAAATATGGAATGGGCTGACTGAGATATAACTAGCCTATGGGTAAGCGGTGCCCTTTTTACTTAATTATTCCTCAGCGACCTGAAAAGTAGGAATCCCCGCCGCTTTCCCATATAGCTCTTCAGTAAAATGACAAGCAGTCCAGTGACCAGGAATAATTTCCCTAAGGCTCGGGGCCTCTTCACAAGCGGCTTTCGCGTAGGGACAACGAGTTCGGAATCGGCATCCCGATGGAGGATTGGCTGGAGAAGGCAAGTCCCCTTGAAGCAGAATACGCTTGCGCTGATTTCTCAGTTTAGGGTCTGGAATCGGAACGGCAGATAGCAAAGACTCGGTATAAGGATGCAAAGCCTGCCGTTCTAGAGCGCTTGCCGGAGCCAGTTCAACAATTTGCCCCAAATACATCACCGCAACCCGGTCGCAGAAATACAACACGACCTGAAGATCGTGAGCAATAAAGACATAGGTCAAATTCCTCTGGGATTTCAGATCTGCAAGGAGATTGAGGATTTGGGCCTGTATGGATACATCTAATGCTGAAATCGGTTCATCAGCCACAATCAATGTCGGGTCTAGGGCTAAGGCCCGAGCAATGCCTACGCGCTGGCGCTGTCCACCCGAAAATTCATAGGGATAGCGGTCATGGAAATCGGGATTTAGGCCCACCTGTTCCATGAGCATCTTGACTTTGTCTTTCAAAGTCCGTCCTGAAGCGACTTGATGGATTTGCAGAGGTTCGGCAATGCTATCTCCCACAGGAATCCTCGGGTCCAGGCTAGCCTGGGGATTCTGAAAAACCATCTGCATTTTTCGGCGCAGGGGCTTGAGCTTGGATTCACTCCAAGTCGTTATGTTCTGGCCTTCAAAAATAATTTGACCACGGGTAGGCTTCAGCAATCGGAGCAAAGTCCGGGCCAGGGTTGATTTGCCACATCCTGACTCTCCGACAATCCCCAGAGTCTCTCCTTGGTGCATATTTAAACTCACCCCATCCACCGCGCGCACCACGCCAACCTTTTTCCGGAAGAAAACACCTTCTCGAATCGGAAAATGTTGGGTTAGGTCTTGTAAGGAGAGAAATTCACCAGCCATTTACCTAGTGTAGCGTTCTGTTTGAATCTCTCTGTTTGAATCTCATTAAATAACGCCTGACCAGAGCGCTATCCTTGGACTTCAAGAAATGCTTATACTTCTACATGAATAAAACCCAAATCTTAATGCTTTATGTAAAGCCGCCTATAATAAAGATAAGAAAAGTTAAGCTTAGGCAAGAGTCCACATGAAAGAAAAGAACTATTCCTGGAAAGGTAGCCCAAATGCCGGTCTGGTGCTGACCTTGGTGGCAGTAGCAGCAGGTATCATCATCGTAGTCGCAGGATTTGGTGGCTAAGACCTACTTGAGCTAGATGAATTAGCAGCTGATTTCGCAAGCGCTTGAGTAGGCGTTGGTTCTTATCATTGGCTTGTCCAAACGCTGTGACAATGTTTACCAATTGATAAATTTAGTCATGGCATTTATCTCATCCATTCGCTAATCACAACTGAGGCAGCTTGTTTTTAGCTGCCATGAAGTGGAGATGCGGAAGGTATAAATAATTTTCCATCGATTTCCACTACAGAAAAATCTTTCAAAGCACTACTGGTTAATCGTGCTCTGGTTTGCAGATTTTTTCCCTCAACCCGAGGACCTACTCCTGGAATTTTTTTAGCCTGGACATAGATGAGTCCCGTTTCAGTATTGAGGGCTTCTCGAATTGCAAGTGTAGTGAATTGGGAAAGCGTCGTGCCCCGCTGAACCAAGAGGAACTTCAAAGCCTCTCGATTCCCCACTTCACGGGCCAAACCTAAAGCGAGGAGCTTGCGGGCGACGGGTGAACGACCAATCGTTACTGTTTTACCTTCATCAAAGGAGTCTAAAGCCAGCGTTTTATTCGTCTGCAGGGCGTTAGGAGCGAAATTCTCTAGTTTCTCGATGATAGGCTCAGGCAAAGTTTCCCTGGGCGTCTCAGGAGCGGGAGACTTGCAAGCAAACAGGAAGAGCAAGCCAAGCCCCACATACCCGAGAACCCTGATACGCATTGGTTAGACCTTAGACCCCTTAGACCTTTGCCACTTCCTTAGGCCAACGTCCAAACAGTCCCGCGACCTTGGCAAGGTCCTTGACTACATCATCGAATTTATCAGGGGTCAAAGACTGCGGTCCATCGGAGAGGGCTTTGGCGGGAGTGGGGTGGACTTCAATCATCAGACCATCGGTTCCGGCCGCCGCCGCCGCTAACGACATCGATTTAACATATTCTGAAACGCCGGTGCCATGGCTTGGATCAATAACAATCGGGAGGTGCGTGAGGGAGCGCAATACAGGGATTACAGAAAGGTCCAAGGTGTTGCGGGTGTATTGCTTATCAAACGTCCGGATACCACGTTCACAGAGCACAACATTCGGATTGCCCGCCGCCAGGATATACTCTGCAGCAGAAAGCCATTCATCAATGGTTGCGTTCATGCCACGCTTCAACAAAACGGGCTTAGGTTGACCATTCTTATCCCGATAAAGGCCCACTTTTTTGAGTAGGGAAAAGTTCTGCATATTGCGGGCACCGATCTGAATCATGTCGGCAACTTCAGCCAAAACATCCAAGTCTTCTGTATCCATCAGTTCGGTAACAATCCCTAAGCCTGTCTTTTCACGGGCTAGAGCCAATAGTCCCAGCGCACTCTCACCGTGTCCTTGGAAATCATAGGGAGAAGTCCGAGGTTTGTAGGCCCCTCCACGCAAAAACTGAGCCCCAGCCGCTTTGACGCGATGGGCTGTTTCTAAGATCATTTCTTCATTTTCTACAGAGCACGGCCCGGTCATCAAAACAATGGGATGCTCCTCTCCAATCGATACCCCGCGGACAAGCACGGTCGAGGGTTCGGGATGAAATTCGCGACTGGCTCTCTTGTACCGCTTTTTCACCCGCATCACCCTATCGATGAAAGGGCTAAGTTCCTTCACCCGGTCTTCTTCTAAAACACTGGTATCCCCAATCAGACCAAGGACTACATTTTCTTTGCCCACCATCATCTGTGTGGAAAGGCCCCACACTTCGAGACTGGCTACAATTTCATCAACAATTTCCGATTGGGTTCCGGGTTTAATAACAATGATCATGGACCTATTTCTCCGCTGTTTGAGAGGTGCGACGGGCCCTACGCACCCGCGATCCCTCGTTGCTTAGACCGTCTTTGAGGCGGTGAAAATTAATTTTTGCCTCTTCAAACCCTAAAAGAGAGCCTTTTCTCCCTAGGTCCCAAGAAGCCGAAAGACCGCCGTAGGTTATTCCTAAGACGCCCAGTCCAAAAAATCCCATACTCACCAAAACCACAGCCACATTGGGCAAAGATACCCCGCCGTACTTAATCAGGGAGTAGGCAATAGGGAAAACAAGAATACCTAAAAATGTAGGCATACCTGCAAAGACCAACATCCGTCGCCCCATCCGGTCGCTAATTTCCTTAGGC
>JBAUTB010000196.1:0-1734 GCA_049582005.1 Gloeobacterales cyanobacterium
TAGATTTTTGACTGCTAAACAACTCAAACAAAATTACAGGAATTAGACTCCGATTGCAAACGCCACACCTCCAAGGGTGGCTCAGTTTTATTTGCGATAGATTAATTGTTTTTGCATTCAGCTTGACGAGACTGATCAGAATTTTGTGTAAGCGGTCTAAAATCCCAGTAATTCAGGAGACCGCATCATGGCACGAACAAAGAAAGAGACCAGCCGCGTGGATGAACTACTCGATGACCTGTTAGCCGATTGCCAGACTCCAGAGGAGATTCTGGGCGAATCGGGTTTACTCAAACAACTGAGCCAACGGCTGATTGAACGAGCCTTGGCTGGGGAGTTGAACCACCACCTCAAGTCCGAGGCCAGCGAACTTGGCGATTCAACTCTAGAGAGTCGGCCTCGTGGCAACAGCCGCAATGGCTACTCCAAAAAGACGGTTCAGTCGAACCACGGGGAGATGGAACTGGCGATCCCCCGCGATCGCAACAGCGAGTTTAAACCTGTTCTGGTGCCCAAGCACCAACGTCGGTTGGCTGGACTGGATGAGAAGATTCTGGTGCTGTATGCACGGGGATTGAGCACCCGGGACATTAGTGCGCAGTTGGAAGAACTCTATGGGGTCAACCTCTCCCCCTCACTCATCAGCGAGGTGACCGACACCGTCAGCGACGAGGTGAAAGCTTGGCAGGTGCGTCCTTTAGATGAGGTGTACCCGATTCTTTACCTCGATGCCCTCTACGTCAATATCAAAGTTTCCGGGCGCGTCAGCAAACGAGCCGTGTACGTCGTGTTGGGCATCAACCGCGAGGGTAACAAGGAACTGCTGGGGTTGTGGATTGGAGAGGCGGAATCAGAAGGAGCCAAGTTCTGGCTCAAAGTGTTGACGGATTTGAAGAACAGCGGCTTGAAGGACATTCTGATTGCCTGCTGCGATGGACTCGTCGGCTTCCCCCAGGCGATCGAGGCACTGTATCCCAAAACTCAAGTGCAATTGTGCATCGTACATCTGATTCGTAATTGTCTCCGCTATGTTCCCTGGAAGGACGCTAAAGCGGTGGCCGCAGACCTGAAGCCGATTTATCAAGCCGCTACCCTGGCGGAAGCAGAAGCTGCCCTCGATGCCTTTGCCGCCAAGTGGGATGCCCTTTATCCGGCCATTAGCCAGATCTGGATTCGCCATTGGGAGAACATCATTCCCATCTTTGACTATCCCATGGATATTCGCAAAGTCATTTACACCACCAATGCCATTGAATCGCTCAATCGCTCACTGCGTAAGGTGATTAAGACCAAAGCCGTGTTCCCCGATGAAGAGTCCGTGTTCAAGTTGATGTATTTGGCAATGAACCACATTGCCAAGCGCTGGAACCGACCGATAAAAAATTGGAAGGCTGCCTTGTCGCATTTTGCTATCCTATTCCCAGGACGCTTTAACCCTTGACGATCTAAAGGCTTACACAAAAATCTAAACACTCTCAACGGCTTGTTCTCCAGCTTTGGCCGATGCAAGCAGTGGTTCTAGGGTCTCCACTCGAAACGTCTCCTGTTCGGCAATCTTGTCAAGATTCCCACTTTTACCAGGCACAAACCCGACTTTACGACGTTTGATGCCAATGCGTTGGAGAAAGGCATTCACCTGATTGGGGCTTCTGTGAATACCTGTGATCTCGGCAATCTTCGCCTGAGCTTCAGCAATCGTTTGGGGCGGATGTTCTCTAAAATAAGTTTCTACGC
>JBAUTB010000197.1:0-2947 GCA_049582005.1 Gloeobacterales cyanobacterium
TTGGAGCGCTTGAGCGATATCGTGGATACCCCTCGCGAGACAGAGGAGCTGGACCGTCAAAACATTCCGATGCCTGCTATTCAAGGCGCTGTTAAGTACGATAATGTCACGTTCCGTTTTGAACCTAGTGGTGCTGGTGCTCCCCAGTTGCTGAATATCAGTCTGGATTTCCCGGCAGGAACTTTTGTCGGTATTGTCGGCCAAAGTGGGTCTGGCAAAAGCACTTTGATGAAACTCTTGCCCCGGCTTTACGAAGCAGATGCGGGAAGGATTCTTATCGATGGCTATGACATCAGCAAAGTGGAACTGTATTCCCTGCGCCAGCAAATTGGCTTGGTCCTGCAAGACCCGCTCTTATTCGATGGCGCCGTGCAGGAAAACATTGCCCTGGCTAATCCTGATGCATCCCCTGAAGAAATTATCCATGCTGCTAAAGTGGCGGTAGCCCATGAATTTATCATGTCGCTCCCTAACGGCTATAACACGCGGGTAGGAGAGCGGGGTTCTTCTCTCTCTGGGGGCCAACGCCAACGCGTTGCCATTGCCCGTATGGTGTTGCAGAATCCCCAAATCTTAATTCTTGACGAGGCTACCAGTGCCCTGGACTACAACACGGAGCGCCAGGTCTGTCAGAACCTTATTGAAGTCTTCCAGGGCCGCAGCGTCTTCTTCATCACCCATCGCCTCAGCACGATTCGGAATGCGGATGTGATTGTGGTTATGGACCAAGGTGCCGTTGTGGAACAGGGCACCCATGATGAACTGACTGCACTCAAAGGTCGTTACTACTGCCTCTATCAGCAACAACAAGCCCAGTTATAGGAAGAGTGAAGTGCCATGAATCCGAACCAGCCAGAGCGCCCCAATTCATCAGCTCAGTCTAGTCAGTCCGTTGACTCTGTAGTCCTACAAAAGCAAGAGGCCCTTCCGCTCGCACCCACGCACAGTGGGAATTTGACCCAACGCCAAAACTTTGATCAGCCTGTCATCCTGAAGCAATCTCCGCTTTGGTCACGATTTATTGTCTGGCTATTGATTGCCGTTACCAGTTTTGCAATCATCTGGGCTTCTGTATTTCAGATTGATGAAGCGGTTTCCGCCCAAGGCAAGCTTGAGCCGACGGGGGCTGTCCAAAAAGTCCAAGCTCCCGCGAATGGAGTGATCAAAGCGGTTTATGTGAAAGATGGTCAACGGGTAGAGAAAGGACAACCTCTTTTGAGGTTAGACCCCAGAAACACGGAGGCAGATATTGCTGCGAATACCTCTATCCGGGACGATCTGATCCAAGAGAATCAGCTCTATCGGACTCAATTAACAAACTCAAGGCCACCATCCAGTTTGAGCATAGAAAAACAAGCACTGTTCCTCGCCAGTCAAGCTGAAATCAATTCTCGAGTGGCAGGGGCTCAGGCAGAAATTCAGCAGTCAGAACGGCAACTCAGCCAGAATGATTTTGCGCTGGCTAGTGCTAAGGATGTACTTGTTCTCAATCAAAACATCCTGAATGATATGAAGCCCGTAGTAGACGAGGGGGCAATTCCTCTATTGCAGTATCGACGTCAAGAACAAGAAGTCCGCCAAGGGCAAGCAGAAGTGGACCGTTTGCAAGAAGAGCAAAAACGCTTGCAGGCTTTGATCTCACAAGTAAAGCAGCGCTTGCAAAACACAACGTCTCTCAACCGCAAGGACCTCCTAACAAAGATTGCTGAGAATGACAAAAAGATTGCTGAGCTGGAAGGTCAAATGAAACGAGGCAAGGTGGCGAAACAGTATGAAGAAATAAAAGCGCCTGTTAGCGGCAAGATTTTTGATTTTCAATCGAATACTCCTGGGATTGTGGTTAGCACCAGTGAGCCAATTCTCAAAATCGTTCCTGACAGCAATCTGATTGCTAAAGTATTTATAACCAACCGAGATATTGGTTTCGTGCAAGAGGGAATGGATGTGGATGTTCGTATTGACTCATTCCCTTTTAGTGAGTTTGGGGATGTCAAAGGCAAAGTCGTCCAAATAGGTTCTGATGCCTTACCTCCAGACCAGATCTATAACTTCTATCGATTCCCTGTGGAAATTCGCCTAGACCAACAAAACTTGATGATAAACAAGCAAGCGGTAACCTTGCAATCAGGGATGTCTCTTTCCGCTAATATTCGCACCCGCAAGCGTACGGTATTGAGTATCTTTACGGAACTGTTTACCCGTCAGGTTGAGAGTGTTCGTTATGTTCGGTAGGCAGAGGTAGGGGGACTCCGTCTTTATTTTTATCAAAAGTCCAATCGATATCCATCCCCCTACGAACGCTTTCTTTTTTGTGGGTATGTCTCTTCTTCTGCACTGGAGAGAGGCATGTCAAGGGGTCCAGCGCAACGAAGTGAGCACCCTAGACTTGATGAACGGAGGTGCTTTTCTGCATTCTGCTCTCAAAGAAACATGCTCTTGCCCATGCTTCGCTAATGCGGTAGACCCTACTACCAAAAGAACTAATCCGATTGAATATGGATTTCGTCTTGCTTTGAGTATTGCTTTCTGAATTGGATTATATCTATACTTAGATTGGATATACATACAATCTAGAGTGTACCTATGGGTCGCCGTGCTTGGCTCGATAACCTCTTAGAAGATAAATACCACCCTCTTCTTGAAAAGCTTCAGGACTCTCCAGAAGGTAGAGAACAAGCCACGGCATTAGGAACAGCTTTACGCGCTGATTGGGTGCATGACGGCAAAACAACTCTGCGCCAACAGCAATCCCTTATGGCTCATACCAGAACCGTCCTCAAAGCCAAGTTTGGCGATAACCATTTCATTCTGGATTGCATCAAGTTTTCTACCGCAGAATACATTTCTCTCAACAACGAAATGCAGGGGGTTGTCGCTCTGCGTAACGAGAACATCCAATACCTAAGCAATCCTCAAGCCATTGTCGATAAAGCCATCCAATTACTAG
>JBAUTB010000198.1:0-5647 GCA_049582005.1 Gloeobacterales cyanobacterium
GCCCTACCTGTAGGGTTTCTCGACAACAAACTGCTTTATCCTATGCACGAAGGGACTTTCAGACATTACAAACAAAGACTAAAAACCCGCAACCAGTTGATTAGAAGTCATGTTTGTCTCGTGGCTCAGAATCTTTGCGAAAACGCTCAATGAAGTCAGGATACTTTTCTAGGTCCTGCACTGACTCTAACGGGGGCATTTCAATCCAATTGCCTTCATCGTGTAGTTTATCTACATAGGCATAAAAAGCTTCCTGATCTTCCCGATGGGCAAGAACATAATTTTGTAAATCTTTCTGGCTCATTGTTTGAAAGTTAGGCTTGCTCATCCTATATACCTCCATTTGCCATTGGGATAGATTTCTATGATATTCTCCTCTCCCGCCAAAAAGAATATGTTTCCCGTTCGTTCATCCATCCGAACGATATTGACGGGTAAGTAGAGCTTTGTGAACCAACAGCACAACAGATAGCACTGCGTTTTTTGTTCTAGGGTAGGGATAATCGAATTCCTCAACAGCTCTCTCTGATAGAAGAGTAGCATCTTGGTCTTGCACTGATTTAGGCGGCTCAATAGGTTCCTCCCCTCCCCTACAATCATGGTGGGCAGTCGATGCAAGTTATATCTGCCGCCCCTCAAGCGCAAACTAATTGGAAGTAGACATGACAGCCAAGAAAAGTGTCCTGGTGATTGGCTTGCAGCCAACACTCATCGATTTTTCAACTCCCGACTACGCAGCTTTCCCCGGCTTGGACGCAGCGAAGGTACTAGCCGCCCTTAAGGCTGACGAAGATCACTTGAACAGCCTCGGCTACGACGCACAAATGTGCCTTACTGATTTCGGCGAAACTGCGGAAGCAGTTGTCTTAGACCATCTCAAACGAAAGCGATTCGATTGCGTCCTCATTGGTGCAGGTGTGCGAACGATCCCGAAAAACTTTCTATTGTTTGAAAAGCTGATTAACGTTGTGCATGAGCACGCTCCTCAAGCCAAGCTTTGCTTTAATACGAAGCCAAGTGACACAGCTGAGGCAGTACAGCGTTGGCTCTGAAAAGCCAAGCGGTTGTGCTTCTTCGGGACGCCAAACAGCCTAACCCCTCCAGAAACTGTGTGAAAACTCAGAACGCCTCACTCAGAGGCTACGGGATCTGGGCATCGACCCTGATAACATGGGGTAGTGTTACGGAAGCTGTCACCAGGGGCAAAGCAGTACAGGGGTTTTATCCAGAGTCGCTTTCAACTTCCTACTTCAACATCCACTACTGAGCGCTTTGCCGCTAGGTAACAAAGTTCCGTTTTTACTCTAAGAGCTGGCACTTCCCCCTTTCTACTGCCTGAAACGCGCTTGAAATCTCTTTGAATGAGACAACCAACGCCATAAAGTTCCGACTCTAGTCAAAATAGGAACTTTTTTGCCCGGCTTCGTAGTAATGTAATTGGGATACCTCTTAAAAATGAACAATGAAGCGAACTTGGGAAGTTAGTGAGTTAATAGAGTATTGGACACTGCTTCCTGATGAAGAGGCGTTGTTAGGTAACAAAACTGGTGCAAACCGACTGGGCTTCGCCGTGCTATTGAAATTTTTTCAGTTAGAAGTTAGGTTTCCTCAACAAAATAGTGATGTCCCAAAACCGATTGTTGCCCATCTAGCTAAACAAGTCGGTGTCCCAAGTGAGGAATATAATGCCTATGATTGGCAGGGACGCAACATTAAATATCACCGTTCTCAAATTCGCACCTTCTTAGGCTTCCGCAAAGCCGGCGTATCTGATGCAAAAGAAATGGCTAACTGGTTATTAGAGCAGGTATTAGGACATGAGCAGGATGTTAGTCACATAGAAGCCTTAGTTATCCAACGGTTTCGAGCTCAATGTATTGAACCGCCCACAAATCTACGAATTAATCGCCTCATCCGCTCAGCCTTACGTACATACGAAAAAAAATTCTTTTCTAGTAAGCTCCAAAAGTTCTCAAGGGAAACTAAGACTCAAATAGATGCTCTCTTGAACACTGTTGATAACACATTGGAGAAAGAAACCACAACAGACCAAGATTCCAACAATCATGTTACCTTTTGCGATCTGAAAGCAGACCCAGGGCGAGTAGGTTTAGAAAGTCTGCTATCAGAGGTGGCTAAACTACTTTGCCTTCGTAAACTGGCACTACCCCCTAAATTATTTGAGTCGATTTCTCCCAAGGTTTTAGAAATATATAAGCTCCGAGTCACGGCCTCCCTTCCCAGTCAACTACGCGCTCATTCAGAAGCCACTCGCTACACACTTTTTGCTGCATTTTGTTATTTGAGAAGTCAAGAAATTACCGATTCTCTAGTTGAATTATTGCTGCAAATCGTGCACCGCTTAGGAACAAGGGCTGAAAATAAAGTTGAAAAAGAATTGCTACATGACTTCAAGCGGGTATCAGGAAAAACTGGCTTGCTCTATCAATTAGCTGAAGTTACTGTTGCCAATCCCTTCGGGATAGTTCAAGATGTTGTTTATCCAGTGGTAGGACAACAAACCTTAATTGACCTAGTTAAAGAATTTAAGTCTACCGGCATTGCTTATCGCCAAAAAGTCTATACATTCATGCGCTCTTCTTACAGTAACCACTATCGACGCATGGTCCCAAAAATTCTAGATATTCTCGAATTTTGTTCTAATAATGATAGGCATCGTCCAGTTATCAAGGGTATAGAGTTAATCAAAAAATATGTGTTGAGTAGCCAACGATACTATGATTCATCTGAAGAGGTCCCTCTAGACGGTATTTTGCGTAATAACTGGCGTGAAATTATTATGGAAAAAGATACAGATGGAAACGAACGTATCAATCGTATCAACTACGAACTTAGTATTTTACAAGCATTAAGAGAACAATTGCGTTGTAAAGAAATCTGGGTGGTAGGAGCCAATCGCTATCGCAATCCTGAAGAAGATTTACCTGCTGACTTTGATAGCCAACGGGAAACTTACTACCAAGCATTGAACAAGCCTACGGATGCTTCCGAGTTTATCCATGGCTTACAGAAAGCTATGCACGATGCGCTCTCTTCCTTTGATAATAATATCAAGAGCAATCCTAAAGTAAGAATTCTTAAAAAAGGTAACGGTTGGATTTCTGTTTCCCCCATAGATGCCCAAAGTGAACCGAAAAATTTGTTGCGTCTAAAAGCAGAAATTGCGTCAAGATGGTCAGCGACCAGTCTATTAGATATTCTCAAAGAAACTGATTTACGAATTAATTTTACAGAACATTTTAAAACTGTTGCTTCAAGGGAAACTTTAGACCGCAACACTTTGCAGAAACGTTTGTTGTTGTGTTTGTATGGATTGGGAACTAATACTGGACTTAAAAGGCTTAGTGCTGCCACATTGAGTGCGAATTATCAAGATTTACGATATGTGCAGCGTCGTTTTATTAATAAAGACCAATTACGTCAGGCAATTGGAAGAGTTGTTAATGCTATTTTTCAGGTAAGACTACCTGAAATTTGGGGAGAAGGCACAACAGCTTGTGCCAGTGACTCGAAGAAATTTGGAGCTTGGGACCAAAACTTAATGACTGAGTGGCATATCCGCTACGGGGGTCGTGGTGTAATGATTTACTGGCACGTAGAACGCAAATCCACCTGCATTTATTCCCAACTGAAAACTTGTTCTTCTTCGGAGGTAGCAGCAATGATTGAAGGAGTGCTGCGCCACTGCACAGACATGAAAGTGGAAAAGAATTATGTTGATAGTCATGGACAAAGTGAGGTGGCCTTTGCCTTTTCTCACCTGCTGGGATTTGAATTATTGCCCCGGTTGAAGCAGATTCACTCGCAGAAACTCTATCGGCCAGAGGTAGGTAACAGTGATGCTTATCCTAATTTACAACTTATTTTAACCCGTCCGATTAAATGGGATTTGATTACACAACAATACGACCAAATGGTGAAATATACAACAGCTTTAAGATTGGGTACGGCAGAACCAGAAGCTATACTCAAACGATTTACTCGTGCCAATATTCAGCATCCAACTTATCAAGCTTTGGCAGAATTGGGGAAAGTCATCAAAACTATCTTTCTGTGCCAATATCTTCAGTCGGAGGCATTACGTCGTGAAATTAATGAAGGATTAAATGTTGTTGAAAACTGGAATAGTGCTAACAGTTTTATTTTCTATGGTAAGGGTGGAGAAGTTGCTACCAACCGCCTTGAAGAACAGGAATTATCAGTATTATGTCTCCATTTATTACAAATTTGTCTGGTTTATATCAATACTTTAATGATTCAACAGGTTTTATCTGAACCGATATGGATGTCTCCAATGAAACCCGAAGACTTTCGGGCGTTAACACCTCTCATTTATAGCCATGTTAATCCCTATGGCACTTGGAGGCTAGACCTAGATGAACGATTGCTGATTGAACGAACCGCGTAGGTAATTGAATGAATGTTCAACGGACTTCTGCTAAAAAGAAAGCACAGGAATTAGCTAAATATCTGCGGAGTGAACATCCTGATTACACTTATTTAAAAAGTGTATTTTTTTACTTACGAACTGAGTTAGAGGTTCACCCTCCCCAAACATCAACTAAACAATTACCTGATGTACCAACTGAAGAAGAAATTCAGAGGTACTATGAAGCCGTTTGGCATACTCGTAATATGCAAGATATGGTGTTGATAAAAACTCTACTTTACACAGGAGTAAGAGTTAGTGAATTAATCAATATACACCTTGAAGATATAGATTTTGTCCGTTGCCAGATACGCATCAACCAAGGGAAAGGCGGAAAAGACCGAATTGTTCCGTTTCCTCTAGGTTTTAAGGAAGTCTTGGCGATGCACGTAGACTCAATGCAGCGTAAACAAGCGACTTACTTGTTCGAGTCATCATGGAAGCGTAAGTACAGTGATCGAGGCGTGAGGAAAATCCTAGAAAAGTATGCAATGACGGCGGGACTAAACAGAGCTATCTCTCCTCATAGGCTGCGCCATTTTCTGTTGACATGGTTGAAGAAGCAAGGAATTGATGATGCACTGATTCAGCCCTACTCTGGACACTCCTCGCGGCAGTCGTTAGAAGTGTACACACGTTTATCAATAGGGGAAGCACAGAAAGAATATAACGGGGTGATGGGAAAGTTTCCCGTTTAATCTTTTGTACTACTTTGCCCCTGGTGACAGCTTCCGTAACACTACCCCACCTTGCAAGATATTGATGCCTATTTGCGCGCTATCTGGCTGGAATGCTGTGGGCATCTCAGTCAATTCTCTGTTGGTAGATGGCAGGGCGCGGAAATCGCCAAATCGCGCCGCGTTGATGCGGTCTTTCAGCGTGACATAGAACTAACGCATATTTACGATTTTGGTACTTCATCAGAGACACGGATCAAGGCGATGGGACACCGCACAGGGATTCCGTTGAGCACGCGACCGATGGTCCTGATGGCGCGCAATGTTATGCCTGAAACCACATGTATCGAATGTGGTCAGCCTGCGACACACCTCTGCATGGAGTGCATCATTGAAGGAGATGAAGAGGGGACATTATGCGATCAGCATACGGCGACCCATTCACACGAGGATTATGACGAACCAATCGAACTAGTGAATTCGCCCCGATTAGGAATGTGCGGCTACACTGGCCCAGCTA
>JBAUTB010000199.1:0-5250 GCA_049582005.1 Gloeobacterales cyanobacterium
ATAACATACGAAATCATACGCGGCTATAACATATGAAATTGAAACCATACGCGGCTATAACATACGAAATTATACGCGGCCATAACATACGAAACTGAAACCATACGCGGCTATAACATACAAAATCATACGCGGCTATAACATACGAAATTAAAAATCATACGCGGCTATAACATACGAAATCATTCGTGCCTTAACAAAAGTCCATCTAGGGATAGTGTTTTATTGTTGGCAAAACCTTGTAATCACCATAAGTAGTGTCCCATCGTCTAAACTTTGCTAACATCTAATCATCTTTCGCTAACTAACAATGAATGAAGAGCTAGAGTCAGATACTTACTCAGTTGATGGGCAGTTGATGATGATTATGCCCCGAGCCTCCGCCTCTCTAAGAAATCCTGATGTCCGCCTCCCTGTACTCCGCTCTGATATCAATGGCTATTATTTAGAAATGAGAGTTGATGCAGACCCAGATGATCCTTCAGAAGTCGCGGTGACTCGGCGTATTCCCCTGGATGATTTCTCGCAAGAAGAGTGGGAGGAGCTCCAGCAGCAATATAACAAACTGGACTTGAGCACTTGTGTAGACGTTGGAGTTACCAGAGGTCTTGAAAAAGTGCAGGATCGTAGGGTGCAAAGGCTATTTATGGCCTTGCTGACCTTTCTTAATCCTAGGCAGGTTGCTGTAGTTTTGTATCTTTACCGAGAAGCATCCCGACAAGGTAACGGTCGCACAGTTAACTTCCGCTCAAATGACCTGCTTACAGACTTAGGTTATAAGCGCACGGAAAAAGGCCCCTATCAGGCTAATCTTCGGTCCCAGTTAAATCGTGACCTGGTAGCCCTGCACCGAACTGAACTGGTCTTTGCCCAGTCTTTGGCTAAGGGTGACAGTATTGGTGCTGAACTAACAGTTAAAAGCGTGTTGCGAATTAAAAAAGTATTTATTGACAAACTGCCCCGTGATTTTGACTTAGCAAAGTCTGCTGACTATACTCATGAACTGGCGGATGGATACACAATAGATCTGGAGTTTTTCGAAGGCCCTGGAAGTGACGATATTCTTCTCGCAAACACAGGGATAAAGCAGAGAGAGTTCGCTAACACTAAACGTGACTATAGAACAAAGTTACTAGTTTATCTTGCCAGTCGAATTAAGTGGAATGGTTTGCGAAATGAAAGGCACCTGGTTGTTTCTAAACCTTATTTATTTAAAAACTTAGACCTATTAGGCAGTAACAATCCCAGAAATAATCAAATATTTTGGCGGACTGTAGACGAACTGAAAGCTGATGGTTTTATTTTCAGTGCTCTAGAATTGCCAGGTAAAGGCAAGAGTCAATCTATTGAGTTTCAGATCTGTTCTGATAAGCTTCGCTTACATAAGTCAACTAAATCGCGCAAAAAGGAAATAAATCCCTAAAGTGAATAATTTGTAGACCAGTTAAGGTTTACGCTTTCACAATAGGCAATTCAGCCCATTGGGTCGTCCAACGGGGTGAGCGTTGCCCTGCACGAGTCTGCCATCCCTGTTTTAATCCTTCTGCTCCATAGCGTAGAGTACCACGTCCCATCTGTTCATTTATCTCGTCCATAGCCTGTAATAGACGTGCAGCCCCTTCCCGGTCACAGGTATCAAAAAGATTGATTTGCATCTGATTGTCAGACACCAGTTTCATCATCAGCACTCCAGCCTTAGCAAACGGTAATCCTTTGCGGTAAAGTCTTTCCGTTAAGGCCAAAGCATAGCCAATCAATTCCTGCGTATGGTTGGTAGCTACAGGTAAGGAAGTGGTTTTCTGGTTGCTGTAATAAGGCTTTTTGAATCTGGATGTACTAACGAACACTGTCAGGTATTGAGCCGCTAAATGCTCCCTTCTGAGTTTATAAGCCGCTCTAGCCGTGAAGGTTGCTACGGCTTCTTGGAGTTCCTTTAAAGACTCCACTGGAATTCCAAAAGACCGGGAAACAACTACTGATTTTTTGGGCTTAGGGTTAAGCTCCAAGGGTAAACAAGAATATCCCTCTAATTCCCAAACAATGCGTACGCCAATAACCCCCATCTGCTGTTTAATCCAGGCTTTATTGGCTTGCCGTAAGGCTAAAGCACTGACGATCCCCTGCTGACGGAGCCGCTTGCTCCAGCGAGGGCCTATTCCCCAAACATCTTCTATGGCAATGGATGCCAACACTTGCTCCTGGTCGCAAGTAGTCAGGTCTAGAACCCCAAGCTCAGAGCGTTTAGCCAGACGATTGGCAATCTTGGCCAGGGTCTTTGTCTGAGCAATCCCGATAGAAACCGGAATTCCTGTCCACTGTTTGACGGTAGAGCGCATCTGACAGCCATATGCTGCGAGGTCTTGGTGGTCCGTAAGGTCTACAAATGCCTCATCAATCGAATAGACCTCTACACGGGGGGTAAAGTGCTTCAGCGTATCCATTACGCGCCGAGAGAAATCACCGTAAAGGGTGTAATTACTGGAAAAAACGGCAACGCGATGTCGTTGGATGAGCGGTCTGATTTGAAAGATTGGTACGCCCCGCGTAATCCCTAAATCCTTAGCCTCTTGGGTGACAGAGACAATACATCCATCATTGTTGGATAAAACGACTACAGGCCGACCTTCTAAACCAGGAGCAAATACCCGTTCACAGGAACAGTAGAAGTGATTTGCATCTACCAAGGCAAAGCGCAAAGAGGTCTTCATAGATTGTGGATGACCGTGGTGACTACCCCCCAAATCGAGAAATCCATCGCCTCGGTGATAGGTAAAGGAGCATAGTCTTCGTTTTCCGCTAGTAGAAACATCTGTTCTTCTTTTCGATGGAAACGTTTTACTACTAGTTCTCCATGGACCACGGCAATCACTACACTCTGGTCTTTGGGTTGCAGGGAGCGGTCTACCACCAAAAGATCTCCTGGATGAATTCCCGCCTTGAGCATGCTGCTGCCACTCACCCTGACAAAGAAAGTGGCGGTAGGGTGCTGGATAAGATGCTGATTGAGGTCAAGCTTGTTTTCAACAAAATCCTCAGCAGGACTTGGAAAGCCTGCTGAAACGGGATTGAGGAAAAGCGGCAAGTGATATTCCGTAGATAGATCTGGGATATAGGGAATATGCGGCAAATAACGAGGAGGCACCGTGCAATCTCTGGTATTTGCTAAGCAGACTAGCTCACAATATGAACACATGTCCATAAAATAGAATCAGCATCACGGCAAGCAGAATGTTTGAGAATTCCAAATCCTAGAACTACGCTAGCTATGGCAAAAAAATTTAGTCCCTTGGGCAAAGGTAGTACCCTCGGACCTGTTGCCTCGAACCATGTGTCTTTTTTTTATGGTGTAGTCCCTTACACCTAACTGATGTCGTTCCAGTCGGGAATATAATCGGACAGCCATTTGAACTGCATGTCTGCGAGCCAGGTAGGGGTAAATTTATAGCTCCAGTTTCGTATGAAACAAGCGATCGGATTCTCTGCCTGCCCCATCTGACCAACCTGACGGGAGGTAGTGAATACACGGGTAACACGATCACAGCGGCTAGCTTCAAACTGTCGCAGCAACGAGGGAACAGTCGCCTCTTCTCGGATGGTGGCAAGCCGTTTTACCAGTTCAAAGGCATCTTCAATCGCCATGCAACCTCCTTGACCAATGCTGGGTTGCGCTGGATGAGCTGCATCGCCGATCAGGGTCACTCGCCCTCGCCCCCAGACTTGTCCCAAAGGTTCACGGTCATAAATGTCATCTCGGTAGATAGGTTGGTTGGTCAGCGCTTCGAGAATTGCTGGTACTGGGTTGGCATAGCTAGAAAAGCGCGCTCGTAATGCATTTAATGCACCACCTTCGTTGGGCACAAATAGCCACCTTCAGCTTCATCTGTCCCACCAACGGGTGTATTAGCGAAGGCGTAGAAAGAGAAACGACCTGAGCCAACATCAAAGTAGCCAAAGCGATCGCCCTGCCCCCAAAATTCTGCCCAACTATACTGCTTATCCAGTGGTAGTCCAGCGCCCTCAAAATTTCCGCGCTAGCAGCATGTCCCGCTGTAAATGGGAGGTTCCAATCGGTCTTTTCCCTGCAATCGAGCCCGAACGCTGGAATACAATCCATCGGCACCGACTAAGACACTTCCCTCAGTGATAGTGCCGTTCTGGAAGAAAATTCGTACAAGGTCTCCGTTTTCCGTAAAGTTTTCAAAGGCATATCCAGTTTTTACCACTCCTTCTGGCAGTGATTCATAGAGAATTTGCTGCAATTCTGGTCGAAGTAAGCAGCTTCCCAGGTCGTCTGCTTGAACAGATTTTGGAGAGCTAAGGTAGAGCAGTTCTCCTCGTTTGCTAAAGAACCCACCCTTTAGGATGGTGCCCCCCTGCTGGTAAAAGCGATCGTAAAGTTGCCCACCCCAGAGCAGTTTATAGACCTGCATGGCATTACGTTGAATGAAAATACCACCTGGTCCTGACAGCATTTCATCCAATGGACGCTTTTCATAGACTTCCACCTGGATGCCCACATCTAGACAAGCACGCGCTAGCGTCAATCCTCCAATCCCACCCCCAATTATGATTACCTTTAGCAGCAATTTGCAGCCTCCTTAGCAGAAGCACGCCAAAAGAACGATCTGGCGCTAGCTTTCGAACTATGCCCAATATAGGCGAGTGAGATATGGGTGAGATCTCCAGGCAAGACCTATGACCCCGTTGGCGGAGCTTATTTGTTCGGAGATCAGCGTCAGGAGGATGTCTCCCAAATCGCTGCGAACAGAGTGCTTGAGAATTCCAAACCTAGGAGTACGTTAACTATGAAATCAGCGATGTGGAACTCCATAGAACTTAAGCCACGGCGACTGAAGGGGCTGACCTATGACAATCGTGGACAGTTCCTGAAAGTCTTCTTGTTTCCAATCAGACTCGTACTATGATGAGGCGGTGAAATTGGCATAGCCGCAATGACAGACCACGACCGACTCTTCAAGGAATTACTATCTACCTTTTTTGTAGAGTTTCTGGAACTGTTTCTGCCGCAAGTAGCTAGCGCCATCGAACCTGATTCGGTGGGATTTCTCCCTCAAGAGTATTTTGCTGACTTGAGGACGGGCGAAACCAAAATCATTGATCTGCTCGCTCAGGTTCGCTTGGCGGGTCAAGAGGTTGGGTTTCTCATTCATCTTGAAGCCCAGTCATCCAGTCAATCTGAGTTTGCTCGCAGGATGTTTTTCTACTTCGCGCGATTACACCAAAAGTACC
>JBAUTB010000200.1:0-43861 GCA_049582005.1 Gloeobacterales cyanobacterium
TCTTTCATTCTCACTCGGATTAATAAAGTTCATCCGCACGTTCTCGTTCACTCCTACTCCCCCTCGATATACACTTCATGCTTTGCTGATACACAACTGAAGACGACCTGCACATAGACAAAGAAAGAACATATGCACCAGAACTCAACCATCTTGCAATAGGCAAACCACTCCATGTTGCTGATATAAACCGACAGCTTTTAACTTGCTGGATCTCTGCATTAAGAACCATACCTGTTCCACTGAATTTAAGCAAGCAATTTTCAGTACTTAAACACTGAAAAGTCAGCAGTAACAGCCCGGAAATTTGATCTGGACAAGATTTCATGAATTATAAAAAAAATTCTAATTTTCATAGTGTGATTTTTAATACAAAAAAAGAGTCGTTAAAGAATGCTGAAATATTGTAGCCATTGAGACATTTAAGCAATTTATCCTATTCGACAATATGTTGCTTTCACTTATTTGCTATGCCATAGATCGAGCATCTTCTTAATAACATCTTTAGTTAACTAGGGCACAAAAAATCGCAATAGGTCTTGGGTGAGCTGGTCGGGTTGGTCTTCAGAAATGAAATGACGCGCATCGGGATAGGACAAGAATGTACTATCTTTTAGCCGTTTATTCACCTGTTCTGCTTTTTTTATCCAGCGGTCTTTTTCGCCCCCAATCACGAGGGTTGGGCAGGCGATTGAAGCGAGATTGCGTTCTGCCTGAGCTAAAGTTGCCTTATTTAAATTTCGAATCGTGCGGGTTAGAGCTTTCCCTGCCATAGAACTAGCCAGATAGGGGGCTCGGTATTGGGCTAAATCGGGTAACGGTAGCTGATAGACCAGTCCAGCTTCAATGACTCGGTCAACATTAATCGGGTCTTGGGCCATCATTTCTCCCACGAGCGGTACTTGTAATAACTGCCAGATAGAGGGTAGCTTTTCGCCGACAGAACACCAGGGACTAATCAAAGCCAAGCTTGTAATCCGCTTAGGGTTTTGGCTCAGGAGTTCTAAGCCTAGAGGTGCGCTATAGCCATGTAGCACCAAGCTGTAGGTCTTGACCTCCAAGGTCTCCAGAAAACTCTTGAGGGCTGTCACCAGGTCAGAAACCCGATAGGAAAAATTTTGAGGCTGGTCGCTGTCTCCCCACCCAGGCAAATCGGGAGCAATCACCCAGCGTTTTCTCGCTAAGACAGGAATGGATTTTCGCCATAGATAGGACGTAGTCGGAAAACCTGCTAGCAAGACTATCGGGTCTCCATCACCTTCTGTGCGGTAAAACCACCGTACTCCTGCGACTTCTACCCGTTGTCCTGTCATAGTTCCAGTACAGAATCGCACCCTAATGTAACATCATCGGGTAGAACCAGGATCATCTTGTGCATTGCACGGGATGGTGGCTAGGTTTCCCTAGAACACGCTATGACTCTCCCCTCCAACAAGCAAGCTAGGAGTCACGGTTGTTTACCGATTCTGTGAAGTTTGTACGCTAGGCCAGGTAAAGGAATTGAAAAATCCTTCTAGCCCCCGTCGGCAACCGTTAGGGTCTTTAGAGTCTCGAGACGTAGGAATTACGCCTGCAATGATCACCAGGGTTGATCCTTCTAGTGTCATTCGCTGCCAGTTATAGCGGCGCGTTCTAATGTCGTAGAATTGCTTATTCGAACGTTGAGGAGATAATTGCTCCAAAATAAACTCTACTTCTGTCCACCAGTGATTTCCCTTCCAATAGTGTCTTCCGCTAACTTGTACGGCACCATTGCTGCGCAGCTGTTCCACCATCTGACCGGCCAAAGCTTGGGCATAGGCTCTAGGGTCCTGTTGCATTTCCTGCATCGCTTTCTTTGGCAAATCTTTGAGATTTTTGTATCCTGTGGTGAAAAAGCAGTGTTCTTTGGCCGAAGTAAAGCCATATTCCACAATATTGGTGGCTTTTGGATAAAATCGCTCGATTTCGTCCTGACTGAGCTGACGCCATCCGGGCTGGGCTTGGAAGCGGTATCCCAAAAAGCTAGCTAAGGGCTGCGCTAACACAGGTGTTGTCGATAAAGTCCAAAGGGCAAAAAGCCCTATAAACCGATGAAAATACAAGTTTTCCCCCTACCCGTGGCCAATGCCAGTCTAATCCACCTATTTAGGAAGACGCCCATTTTTTCCATCGGTGCCTCGAAATCCCTTCTCGAAGTCCTTGATTGAAGAAAACCGTCCGTTTTAGTTAGGACTCCTTGGGCCGATTATTTTTCCCAAAAGCCGCAATACCGTACATTGGAATAAATCCCTTTTGGCCTCTGGTTATGCCTGGCGAACCAACACTCCTTGATTTTGAAAAACCGCTTATGGAATTTGAACGCAGCATTGCTCAAATTCGAGAGATGGCAGAGGCAGGCAACGAAGATGTTTCGGAACAAGTCAACCAGTTAGAATCTCGAGCCGCCCAACTACGCCAGGAAATCTTTGCCAATCTCACCCCCGATCAGCGTCTTAAAGTAGCCCGTCATCCTAGCCGCCCAAGCACCCTTGACTACATACAGGGCATCTTCGAAGACTGGATGGAATTGCATGGTGACCGAGTCTATAGCGATGATCCGGCGATGGTCGGAGGGGTTGCCTGTCTGAACATGCAGAACGATAACGACGGTCAACCTGTAGTTATTATCGGTCAGCAGAAAGGCCGTGACACGAAAGACAATATCATGCGCAATTTTGGGATGCCACAGCCCGATGGGTACCGTAAAGCACTTCGATTGATGGAACATGCCAACCGTTTTGGGATGCCAATTCTAACCTTTATCGACACGCCTGGTGCCTACCCAGGCTTAGAAGCAGAAAACCGAGGCCAAGGAGAAGCTATCGCCCGCAATCTTCGAGAAATGTTTAGTCTAGAAGTGCCGATCATTTGTACCGTGATTGGGGAAGGGATGTCCGGAGGAGCTTTAGGCATTGGTATTGGCGACCGAATACTCATGCTGGAGCATGCAGTATACTCTGTCATTTCTCCAGAAAGCTGTTCTTCTATTCTTTGGCGGGACGTTCAACACATCAAAGAAGCAGCCCGGTCTCTGAAAATCACAGCCTTTGATTTAAAGAGCATGAATATCATTGATCAAATTATTCCTGAACCTCTAGGAGGAGCCCATCGCGCCCCCTTGGTTATGGTCCAGACCCTAAAAGAAACTCTGGCCAAAAATCTCCAAGAACTGCTAGTGATGACGGGGAAAGAACGGCGTAGTCAGCGTTATCAGAAGTTCCGGGCTATGGGCCAGTTTCTGGAGTAATTCTTTTTAGACGCAGGCTCAGATGAAGGCCATGGCTGGCAAATCAAGTTATTGCCCTTAAATCTTGGAGTATCGTAGCGGATTTTTCCATTTAAGCAGTATTTGTGGCACCAGGGTACCCAATAACAGGCTTATGCCATAAAATCCCAGCCCAAGAGCACCCACGGTTAATCCGAACCCAAAAAACACTCCAAAGAGTCCCCAGCGAATCGCAGCATAACCGGCCCCGATCAAAGCCCCAAGCATAGATGCAGTGATAGTTCCAAACCATGCCTGAGACGAGATTTTAGCCCAGGTGAAAGAACCGACCAACATCAGACTAGCTATGCCTAAAGGAAACAGAAAAGGCTCCCACGGAAATTCCCAAAACCGAGTCATGAGCAGCAGTCCACCGTAGCAAGCCAGCATCCCAGAACTAAGGGCAGCAGCGCTGCAAACCATCATGGTCTGCAATGTTTTAAGGGCAGAGGGTTGCTCTACGGTAAACGCTCGAAAGCTGGACTGGTCAGGATAGATCGAGAAGAGATAATCAAGCTCACTTTGGCCATGCTCCCGCCATAGCAGTTCTATCGGATACCAAAATGGTTGAAGAGAGAATAGCGCTCCAGGTTTAACTTTTGGAGCAGTCGCTAAAGTTTGAAAATGAATACTATATTCCCAACCGAGGGGAGTCTGTCGAGTCTGTAAGATCAAATCAAAATCTGGATAGCGGCTTTTTGCTGCTGCGCGCCAAACACTTAGCTGGTTTCCAGTGGGGAGCTTAACAAGACGATCCATGACTCCACCATACGGCCCTTACACTGAATCGTTCCTGATTACTACAAATGATTTACAATCCCAGTTTTCCAAAAGTTCCAAAGAACATTCATAGAACTCCCGTTCCCTCCATAGCACCAGCTGCGATGCACGGCCTCCGGTCTACTCGCAGAGTCGGTTGGGGAACTGAGCCTCTTTACAGGAGTCCTGTTAGTGCTTGTGCATACTAAATTCATGATTCTCTGCAATTGATGTAAAAGCATTCTTATTTAGATGTTCAAATACATTGAAGTATTTAGAAAGAATATTAGATTATGTCTTTTCGTTAAAGGATGATGCGTTTCTATAAGTAATGGATTCTACAGTTAATAATAGACTGCTGAATTGCTTTTGCTGATTATAATATAGCTTCTTTCTTGCCTGTATAAGCTTTGAAGCTTATTTAAGAATTCCATTCAGCCTTTCAGTAATTTTCTGCGATATTCTAGTTTAATGAGGGTTGGGAGTAGCAAGTTGCGATCAGGGCTGTGTGAAGGCAAGCTGCGGTAACTTTTTTGCTAACTTTAATTGATTTAAAATCCTAACCTAATAGACGATGGAGTTCTTGGAGAAGTTCTCCCTGTATAAGGATTATATCCCTATTCCGAGCTATAGAGGTCAATCATGGTAGACGTTAATTTAGTGACTCAAGATATTAATTTGAACCGCTTAAAGCAGCCGTCGATTAATATATTGACGCAAATCCAGCCGCATGGAGTCTTGTTAGTCTTACAGGAGCCTGGGCTAACTGTTTTGCAGATCAGTAAAAATACCTCTATGGCGTTTGGCATTGCTCCGGAAAAGCTTCTAGGCAAGACCCTAGAGGATATTCTTGACTCTGTTCAGGTGGAGCGCTTCAGAGCAGGATTATCCTCTGAAGATCTAGACTTGATCAATCCCACAAAAGTCTGGGTAAAAAGAAAAGGGAGTGACTTTCTCGTTTTTGATGCCATTTTTCACCGTAGTGCTGATGGATTTCTCATTCTTGAGTTGGAGCCTGCCCTAACCCAAGAAAATATTCCCTTCTTGAGTTTTTATCATCTGGCGAAGGCGTCCATTAACCAGCTCGAAGGAACCTCCAGTCTTCAAGATTTCTGTCAGATCATTGTTCGGGAAGTCCGGAGTGTTACGGGCTTTGATCGCGTCATGCTCTACAAATTTGATGCAGATGGACATGGTGAAGTGGTTGCCGAAGAGAAACTAGAAGACATGGAGCCCTATAGGGGGTTGCATTTCCCAGAATCTGACATTCCGCAACCGGCCCGGAAAATGTTCGTCTCCAACTGGATTCGGACCATTCCTGATGCCCATGCAGAGTCCGTCGAGCTATTTCCCGCCAAGAACCCGATTACCGATCAGCCGATCGATCTGACCCTTTCTATTCTGCGAAGCCCGTATGCCTGCCACCAAGAGTACTTGCACAACATGGGCGTTGGCTCCTCGTTGACGATCTCCTTAATGAAAGATCAGAAACTCTGGGGACTGATTGCTTGCCATCACCGGACCCCGATGTATGTTTCCTATGAATTGCGCAAAGCCTGTGAGTTTTTAGGACGGGTGATCTTTGCAGAAATCTCTACACGAGAGGAAGCTGCGAACTATGACTATCGAATGAAACTGGCCCATGTCCAAACTACGTTGATCGAACACATGGCGCAAGAGGACAACTTCGTGGATGGGCTACTCCAGCAGGAGCCAAACCTCCTGGATTTGGTGGATGCCAAGGGAGCAGCTATTTGCTTTGGAGGGCGCTGGTCAACGATTGGTCGGACTCCTTCGGAAGAAGAACTCAATTACTTGGTGCAATGGCTGGCAAAAACAGTTGAGGAAGATGTTTTCCACACCGATGCTTTACCGTTGATTTATACCGATGCCCAGCGGTTCAAAGATGTGGCTAGTGGTCTATTGGCTATTCCCCTATCCAAACGGAGTTTTGTATTGTGTTTTCGTCCAGAAGTAATCCAGACCGTCCATTGGGGCGGTGACCCCAATAAGGCCTACGAACTCAAGCAGTCTGGTGATGATCTGCGGTTGTCTCCCCGTAAGTCTTTTGAACTCTGGCAAGAAACGGTGCGCTTGCATGCTTTACCGTGGAAGCCGGTAGAAGTGACAGCAACGCTGGAACTGAGAAAGGCCATTGTCAATATTGTGCTCCGTCAGGCAGAAGAACTAGCGGTGCTGGCCCAAGATCTAGAACGCTCCAATGGCGAACTGAAGAAGTTTGCTTATGTAGCTTCTCATGATCTGCAAGAACCCCTGAACCAAGTGACCAACTATGTGCAAATGCTAGAGATGCAGTACGACGATGAACTGAGTGAAGATGCCAAAGAATATATTGGCTTTGCGGTAGAGGGTGTCAGCTTGATGCAGACCTTGATTGACGATGTGTTGACTTATTCTAAAGTGGATCTACAGGGGATTGAGTGGGAACCGACTCGTGTGGAAACCGCCCTGACCCAAGCCCTGAATAACCTGCAGGGACGAGTTGCTGAGGTGGATGCAACCATTACCTACGATCCGATGCCAACGATTGTGGCAGATGGAACCCAACTCATGCAGCTATTCCAAAATCTGATTGGAAATGCGATCAAGTTCAGGAAAATCGATGAAACGCTACAGATTCATGTGAGCGTTGAGCGACAGGAAGATGCTTGGCTATTTTCAGTCAAAGACAATGGCATTGGGATTGATCCACAGTTCCGTGAACGCATTTTTGTCATCTTTCAGCGTCTACATGCCAGGGACGAGTATCCAGGTTCTGGCATGGGGCTTGCTATTTGCAAGAAGATTGTTGAATGCCACCGAGGTGAAATTTGGGTTGAATCTGAACTGGGCAAAGGTTCAACGTTCTATTTTACGATCCCTGTAGGAGGACGCGAGCGTGATCAGGCCAATGGACGCAAAACCCAAAACAATCCTTTTGGTCGAAGATAACCGAGGCGACATCCGGTTGATTCAAGAAGCCCTTAAAGAGGCGCTCAAAACTACCGCCACCCAGTCTCAGGTGGTGGTAGTCCGGGATGGGGTAGCCGCAGTAGCCTATCTACGAAAAGAGGGGGAATATGCACAGGCCATTCATCCGGACCTGATTTTGCTAGACCTCAATCTGCCTAAGAAGGACGGGCGGGAAGTGTTGGCGGAAATTAAAAATGATCCAAACCTCAAACACATTCCCGTTATTGTCCTGACTACTTCCCGTGACGAAGAGGACATCTGGAAAAGCTACGGTCTACACGTGAACTGCTACATCTCGAAATCACGCAATCTCCAGCAGTTGTTTGAAACGGTTCGAGGAATAGCAGAATTTTGGTTGGATACTGCAATACTGCCTCCAGCGGGGAGATAAACAGCTTTCATAGCTAGCGCTCATGAGGGTAATGTTTTTGCAGGCAGGGCGGCCAGGAATTGCCCTGTAGTCACAAGGGGGCAGACAAAGGAGTCTACAAGGCTGAGCAGATCACGGTCACCCGTTACCAGATAGTCAGCTTTACCTACCAGCGCCAGATGCAGAAAGGGTTCATCGAGGGGGTCGCGACAAGGGGGAATTGTGGGTAACTTGGTAGGCATTCGCACCGTGATGCAAAAGGGTAGGTAGTCAGCCAGCAATTCTTCCTGCTCCGCTTGGGTAAGCTTGAACTTAGGATAGGCGAGCACGTGAAGCAACTCAGTGGTAGTGGACTTAGAGACCAGGGGGCAGAATCGCCCATCTTGCCATGCCAGACGGAGTGCTGCTAACTCACCGTAACTGAACACGAGCGCAGATACCAGCAAGTTAGTGTCAATAACGGCCCGGAGTGGGCGCGTCATGGAGTTGTAGGCTGCGGTTCACGAGCCCAAGCCACAGCATCGGCAACATCCTGTTCGCTAAGGTCAAGGGCTGCAAGCTTGGCACGAACGGCATCAGCACGCTGGATTTTGACAGGTGTCAGGATGATTTGTCCACCCTCAACCTTTACCTCGAAGTATTCAGTGGGACCAATGGCACGGGTCACGCTTTTGGGCAGGGTGAGCTGATTCTTAGCGGTCAATTTGGCAAGCACAATACATCTCTCTAGACGGAAAGTAAGATTTCCTTACTTTATCGCAACTGAACACTGACTTCAATCCGCCGGGCTCTTCCGTTGTAGGAAAAGAGCTAAAGGTTCTCCAAAGTGGGCAGTTCAGTCAGCTATAAACTTTTCTTCGATGCCTGACCCGATCGATGAAAATTCTCTTTTCCGCTCGGCTAAATTCATAAATCACGCGGTAATCTACAACTCGCTATTTGAAGAAACCTTACAGGTTAGTCGTCAAGGGTTGTGGAATATTCTGGTCAAAGTTCTCAGCCAGCTAGTTACTCTTGTTAACGATTCTCTTGCGGATAGCTTGAGTCAATATTTCTGGACTGCCTTAAACACTAAATTCTCGGAAGGGGGGGGATTCGAACCCCCGATGACGTTGCCGCCATAACAGTTTTCGAGACTGCCGCATTCAACCGCTCTGCCACCCTTCCACGGTCTATCAACTTATAGTAAAGCCTTTGGAAGCTGATTCTGGTAATCCACCGATTCAACGGGTAAAACAATACCTCCGTTGACATCACAAGGGTACGCTGGATCAACATGCTTGCGTATGGCTATGGGGTAGAGCCGAGGTGCTGCCGCAGAGCTTTTTCCATCACTGTCAACAAAGAATAATCTTCTTGTCCAGGATGAAGCCAAAGCTGGAGAGCCTTCCAACCTTGATGCACCAACATTTCCAAACCCCCTTGCGTAGCGAGTCCTTGTTCTTGAGACCAGGTGAGGAGCTGTGTCCTTTCCGGGTTATAGACCAAATCGTAGACCAACGCATCCTCCGGCAATAGGGCAAGTTCTTCCTGTTTCAGGGGCGAAGCCTCAGGATGAGGGTCCATCCCTAGCGGCGTAGTGTTTACGACCAGGTTCGTATGAGAAAGAGCCGAAGCGACAGGCTGTTCTGGCCCTAAAACTTGAATTTCTGGAAACTGTACTTGAATAGCTTTTAGGTTTTCTGGAGTCCTTCCTTGCACCGTTATAGGCTGCATACCTAAAGCTTGACAGCCTGCAATCACCGCCCTGGCCGCACCCCCACAGCCAAGAATGAGGGCATGGGCCTCAGACCAATTAGGCTTTCGTCTGAGTAAGGGAGCGATAAATCCTGCCATATCAGTATTGTCTCCAAGCCAGCCTTGCTCAGTACGTAAGACCGTGTTCACCGCACCAATCTTTTGGGCGAGGGGTGTGCAGTCCTGCAAGAGAGGCATGATCGCCTGTTTGTGGGGAATTGTCACATTGAATCCTCCACAGCCCAAAGCCCAGAGTCCAGATACAGCTTCTTTCAAGTTTTTTGGAGCCACAGGGAAAGCCAGGTAATGGGCATCCAGACCTAAATGCTCCAAAGCAGCCTTATGCATCACTGGCGATAAGGAATGACCCAGAGGATAGCCCAACAAGCCAAAGAAAAACGTCATAGAAACCGGGTGCAGGGTGTTTTTATTGTAGTTTTGGAAGTGCTCTAAGCCCGCAGGGAATGCTGTGAAACTTGTACATGCCCTCAAAGAATGGGCGGTTGCTGTAGACGCTCTGGAAAAAGGGGAAACCATCCTGCTCCTGCGTAAAGGGGGTATCCGTGAAGAAGGTGGTTCTTTTACCATTGCCCATCAGAAAGTTTTGCTTTATCCCACCTATGAACATCAAAAACCTCATTTGCTCAAAACAGCCTATGCAAACCAAGTAGAACCTGTTCCTTCCGGCTGGCATCCTTCCAAAGTGCGGATAGGCTCTTGGGCCAAAATTACCGATATTTTCCAGGTCAGTGCCGAAGAAACCCTATCAGCGCTCCTGCCATTTCATATCTGGAATGAGCAGTTTGTGCATGAACGTTTTGGTTGGAAGCCTCGCCAACCCCTTTCAGTCCTTTTATTACGGGTCTATACATTCACGCAGGAAAAGATGCTTCCCTTCCGCCCAGAATATGGAGGGTGTCGTTCATGGATGGATCTCGCTGAACCAATCAGTGTTGAAGATTCTATTCCTGTTATGGAAGACTCGACCTATGCACAACGGGTAACGGCCATTCGCAAATTTATCCACGCAGGATAGCCATGAATTTATAAAGCAAAGCGAGCAATTACAGGGGTATGGTCTGAAGGCTTTTCCCAGCCTCTCGGCACCTTATCGATCCAACAGGCTGTACATAGCTTTGCAAGCGGTTCAGATACCCAGATATGGTCAATGCGTAGACCCCGATTGCGGCGGAAAGAGACGGCCCGATAGTCCCACCAACTAAACTCTGTTTCCTGGTTATGAAGGCGAAAAGCATCTACGAACCCCCAGTCTTTTACTTTTTCTAAAGCTTGGCGCTCATCAGGATGAAAACCAACCTGATTAGTCATTTCCTTAACGGAAAAAACATCGCGTTCTTCTGGTGCAATATTAAAGTCTCCACATAATAGAACTAACTGCTTAGGGTCATACTGCTCTTTCAGAAGAGTCTGCAATTTTTCTAGCCAGGCTAATTTATAAGCAAATTTTTCAGAACCGACTTCAGAACCATTGGGAATATAAGCATTGATGATTTTAATATCATTCACAGTTGCTGTGATCAGGCGCTTTTGAGCATCTTCTCCATCTCCAGGCAAGTCTTCGTTAACTTCTATGATTTCAGTTTTAGAAAGGATAGCCACGCCATTAAACGTTTTTTGTCCAGTATAAGCTAAGTGATAGTCTAAAGCCACTAAAGGCTCAATGGGAAATTTATCATTGGTAGTCTTTGTTTCCTGTAAACAGACCACATCCGGTTGATGTTCTTGGAGCCAATCTAAAAGAAGCGGCAGGCGCGCATTGATTGAATTAACGTTCCAGGTAGCAATATCCATGGGGGCATTTTCCCACAGCTCTGGTTATAATTCCCTTTGATGAGTATTGCCACTGATTACGAACTGCTCTCAGAAGCCTTTGCCATCTATACCGATGTCAATCAAACATGGTTTAAGGGGCATCTCCCACCCATCCACATCGATTCCAGAAAAAAAAGAACCTCAACGGAAGAGGAACGTTTCCTTCTTTGTTTGAGCACCAAGCAGATGCTCCGTACCGCTGGACTTTTTCGTTATCAAGTACGCAGGCAAGGGCCGCGAATCACCTATCACCCACTAGCGATTATTTTGAGTAGTCCCTTATTTAGTAATCCGGTTTATCGTCAGCAAGAACTAGCCAGTACCCTCAAGCATGAGATGCTGCATTGTGCCCAGGCCATTGGCTACCTGGAAGGACAGCCCGTGAAACCATGCCATAACGCAGAATTCAAATGGTGGGCAGAATATATCGGTACCACCGTTCGCCATACGATGACCGCAGAACAGCCGTGGATTTATCGCTGTACCCAATGCACCCAAATTTTTCGTCGAAGCCGCCGCATGAGTGCTCGCTATGTTTGTGGTCGCTGTCGTGGAGTTTTGGAATGTACGAAGAGCGTTTGAGGAGAGTCCCCACTAGGGAACAGGAACAAGCATAGGAGTAATTCTGCCTAGGGTTTGGCTCATGGCTTCATGCAGTAAGCCATTAGTCGCTAAAACCCGGCCAGAAGCTATGTTTAGAGCACTTTGGTCATAGCTACTTACCTCTCCTCCCGCTTCCAGAACGAGTACGATGCCCGCTACCATATCCCAGGGAGAAAGTCCCCGCTCCCAATAACCGTCAAATCTTCCTGCAGCCACATAGGCTAAATCTAGGGCGGCTGACCCTAATCGGCGAACCCCTTGGGTCACTTGGGTAAAGTGGCAAAACTCAGCATAGTTATTGTCTTTTACCTGCGTACGGTCATAGGCAAAGCCTGTCGCCAAGAGGCTATCTGCTACTTGCCTGGTTGTTGAGACCCGAATCGGCTGTGATTGTCCATTTTGAGTCAGAAAAGTGCCAAGTCCCACTCCTGCGCTGAATAATTCATTGGTAATCGGGTTGTATACCACGCCAACGATCGGTTGCCCCTCGAATAAGAGACCGATAGAAACGGAAAAAACAGGAAAGTGGTGGGCATAATTCGTGGTTCCATCCAGCGGGTCTACCGCCCAAACATAGGAGCTGGTAATTTCTCCAGACGCTCCCGATTCTTCCGCCAAAATCCGATGCTCTGGAAATGCAGTTTTTAAGATAGCTAGAACCACGCGCTCAGAAGCGGTATCGGCTTCCGTAACTAAGTTCCCCGGCGTTTTTTCCTGAATGTTTTCGAGCTTGCCCCAAAAGCTTTGGAGGACTTCTCCTCCAGCCTGCGCTGCCTGAGTGGCGACGGTTAGGAATTGTTGAATGTCTTGCGGTGGGGGATTCATGGCTAGAGGGAACCTCTTAATTTTTCTGTTCTACAATTGCTTTCTGGAAAGCGGGTCTCTCCGAAAGGCGCTTGATATATGCCAAGATCCCTGGATAGTCGCTGAGGTCCAGTTGGAGCAGCATCGGAATGTAGACCAATATTGAACCTACGGCTACATCGGCGACGGTGAATTCTTCTCCTAACACAAAGGGCTGTTGCTCAAAAAGTTGATTTAGGGGTGGAAATAAGCGAGGCATTTCTCGTTCCCGACTGCTCTCTACAAAAATTCCAGGGCCTAAGGTCGCATTGGCAAAAAGAACCCACTGAGCTTTTTCACTGCGCTGTTCAGGAGTATCCGAGGTTCTGCCATATTTTTCATCCAAGTAGAGCAGAATGGCACCCGATTCCCAGAGCTTAAATTCACTGTCTGCAATAGCAGGCACTTTACCCATCGGATTCACGGCCAGAAACTCCGGCTGCCGATGGTCCCCGTTCTGCATATCTAAAAGTACAAATTCGTAGGGGACTTTGAGTTCTTCCAAATACCACTGGACAATAGATGCTCGGCTACGAGCCCCCCCATATAGTTTCAGCATATAAATACTCCTAAATAATGTCTGCAAATCTTAGATAGCCTGTTCTACCCAGTTCATGTCTACCGTTTCCAAGCGTGGGCCTAATTGAGCAACGACCCTAGACGCCAGGTAAGACGCAATCCGTCCCGTTTTTTCAAAAGGAAGATGGTGGGTCAAGCCGTAAAGTAGACCGGCTGCGTACATATCTCCAGCGCCTGTACTATCGATGGCATTCACTGGATAAGCCGGGATTTCATAGATTTCTTCGCCATGCTGGATTAAAGAACCTTGGTCACTCATGGTAACGACCGCTGTTTCACAGTAGCCACTGAGGACCTCCAGCACTTCTTTAGGGTCTTTTGTATAGGTAAACAGTTCCATTTCCTCTTGGTTGCCGAACAGAAGATCTACGTGCGCCTGCACAATTCTGGTGAAATCTTCCCGATGGCGCTGGACACAGAAAGGGTCTGAAAGACTCATAGCCGTCTTCACCCCGTAGCTGCGGGCCGTCTCCAGGGCTAATAGAACCGTCTCTTTTTGAGATGCCGTATCCCATAGATAGCCTGTGATATAGAGATACCGACTGGCCTTCAAGTCTTCTAAATTCAAATCTTTAGGACTTAGCTGACGACACATACCTAGATAGGTGTTCATGGTCCGCTGCGCATCGGGCGTAATCAAAATAACGCTCAACCCTGTTTTGCCATCTCCCAGACTGACCTTGGAATGCACTCCCTGCTTTTCTAGATCAGCAACATAATGGTGCCCATAGTCATCATTTCCTGCTTTTCCGGTAAAACACACCTTGCCGCCAAGCTGTGCCAGACCAATAGAAGTGTTTGCTGCAGAGCCTCCAGACGTGGTGTTGACCAAATATTTTTTAATTTGGGGAACTAAACTGTCATAACCTTCTTCATCAATCAGAGCAACGCTACCTTTAGCAAGCCCTAGTTGGTTCACCAATTCATCTTCAACCTTAGCTTGAAGGTCAAATAATGGGTTTCCAATGGCAAAAACATCCCAACGTGTCATGGTACTCCCATTAGAGTGCGTCTTTACTGTAACTTTCTCTTCGCAACATAGGAAACCTAGATTCTTTACACATATGTCCTATGATCCAAAGGGGAACGTGGAGTTTCCGTAAGAAAGGTAAACTGACTTCTGAGTTATACGCACAAGTCAACATAAGTTTAAGGAGTAATACCCCATGCGTTATTTGAAACAAGTTGGAACATTGGTAAGTCTGGGAGCCCTTATGTTGGGCTTGGCTGCCTGCGGTGGAAAGAAAGCCGAAGAGACCACGACGACCACAACCACTACTACAGCTCCTGCTGAAGGTGCTGCGGCTCCAGAATCTAGCTCGACTACAGCTCCTGCTGAAGGTGCTGCTGGTGACGCTGCGATGAAAGCTGGAGAAGCTGCTGGTGGGGCTGCTGGCGCAGCTGGTGACGCTGCGATGAAAGCCGGAGAAGCTGCTAAAGAAGCTGGGGGGGCTGCCAAAGAAGCTGCTGGTGAAGCAGCAACGAAGGCTGGCGATGCGATGAAGGGTGGAGAACCTGCTCCAGAATCTTCTTCTACCACAACCACTACACAAACAGAGAAGAAGTAATTTTCTTTTCACTAAAGCTGCAATAGAGACGGGCGCTAAAAACCCCGTCTCCATTATTTTTTAACCCTTCAAATACGGAATCCACTCGGATAAGGGTTTTTCTGAACCGTACCAGAAGCGGTCTCCCCTCGGAGAATGGAGAACACCTTCAAGGGTGAGATTCGTTGCTCCTTCGAGGTGGGCTGCTTCGATAGGCGTAACTCCATCTCCCCAGCAATCGGCATGCCCTGCGGTCAGCTCATAGCTTTGGCGTACAAACCAATTACTCTCCCCATAGACGGCTTTACCCGCCACGCAGATATATTCCACCTTGGGATGGAAGGCTCCAGGATAGGTATTGTTCACAAAATCCATATTCCGCTTGGTAAAGCGCTCTTTACTGAGGTGTGGTGTACCCAAGGTTACAAGACGAGATACTTTTGAAGCATAGCCCCAGATCCGCTCGTCATAGAAGACAGAACCCAAAACCAATCGGGCAATCCATCCTCCAGCCGAATGACCGACTAGCTGCACCTGCTCCGCTCCAGTCCGTCGGCGTACTTGATTGATCGTCTGTGCGAGGATGAGCAAGATAGGTGTCATCGGACGGCCCCCTAGCGTTGAAATCCAGTCGTACCATTCGATAGGGATGACCGTGGTATCCAAACCGCTCTTTCTAAGGCTCTGGGCTAAGGGGTTATATTCGCTGGCTGCAGCGAAGTAACCGGGAATGATGATGACGGGTGGGTACTGCATGTTCGGCACTCCCTAATCCATGTTGAGTAAGGTCCAGAATCCGGTAAAATTCTCCGTTTTGGGGGCTTGGACAACCAGGAAATGATAGCCATTGGCTGCTTTTTTGTTCTCTTGGAACTTTTTTCCTTCTGCCAGCAGGGGACCTTCTGGAAAACCTACCATTTGCCAACGGTCTTCGCCCCCTGCTTCCAGGACCAAGCCGCGATTCCGGGCTTCTTCCACATAGTCGAGCGCAACAGGTTCCGCACTTTGCATCCAGGCGGCTAGCGGCTTGGCCCGTTGAGAATAGACTACAACCCCTGGAACGGCCGTTTCTGGGGCAAGGGGAATGGATAGCTGCTCTCCAAAGGGAATGACTAGGTCTGCCAGTCCCTTGATATCGGCAGCGGTAAGAGAAACAAAGGACCAACGGTCTCCCCGTAAAGCATCGGGGAGCGGATTTGGTTGCCGTTCATTGCTGGTGAGAGGCGTTAGATTACCGGGCGTAAAACCTTTCATGGTCGGATATAGCTTCTGTTCGCGTTCTTGCAGCCACTGTCGTAAGCGAAACGTACGACGGCTGGGGCGTACCACCAAATCTTGTTCTTCGCAGAGCCGTTCAATCATGCCGCTGGTAGCCGAACGAAAGTAACGAACCCGTGCCGGTTCTTCTGGGGTTTTGCTGAGGGCTTCTTGAAATCGCTCCCTAAGCCATGTAGCGGTGGCATCTTTTTGAGAGCACCGGGCTTCATAGCGAAAGTTGGTATTTTGGCCGCAAATGAGCAATTCCCAAACTTTCTTGCCTTCCTCGTCTACCAGTGGGCGACTATAAAAATCGACTTCCCAAGTGTTCACAGTTTTCCTAATCGTGTCCTTAATGCATTGTGCCTCATGCAGATGCTTGCTTTAGAATTGATTCAGCCCAAAATAAATATTGTTTTGATACGACGCAGGATAGATATGGGCGCTATCCTGGAAGGTCAAAGATGCCTGTTTGATTCGTGTTACGTTCCATCCCTGATTCAATCTTGCGGATAGACCTCTATCGCAGCGAAGACCGGACGTTTCTGGTAGCTTTTCCTGCCGAGGGCATGGTATTGGGCCCGTACATAGAGCATCAAGGCCAGACCTACGCTGTTCTAGAACGCGCTCATCAGTACAATTTGCGTGGAGGCCGCTACCAATTAGCAAAAATTGCTTTGTACGTCCGGCCTGTAACGGTTGATCTGAAAGACCGCGTAGAGTTGCCAGATAAAACGTGGGCGATCGGAGACCTTACCTGTATCTACAACGCCCGTTCGGAACTGTTGCGCTGTACCCCTAACCCTGCTGGCCCCTGTGCTGGATGTAGTGAATATCATCCACACTAACCTTCCAACCATTCCTTTAATTTCTGGGCTGCTTTCCAGGTCCCTTTGCGGGCGGTTCCCTCGGTCAAGTTCCGCATGATTTCATCACCCTGGTCTTTATCCACGGTCAATATCTGTTGGATCAGCTCGACTTGGTCGCGTACGCCTTTTCCACCGCTATCTAGGAGGGCAAGCACCAAGTTCACTCTGGCTTGGGCGTCCGCTGGATTCGCTTTCATCGCTTTGCGTGCGGCGTCCTCTGCTTTTTTGGGCTGGTTTTCCATGAGATAGAGCCAGCTCAGACAGGTCAGGGCTGCTCCATTTCTAGGTTGCCGCTTGATGATTTCTAAAAAATAGGGCAGCACTTCGGGTAGAGGACGGTTGGCCTCGTAACGCTCTAGCCCTTCAGTGAAGAGTTCATCGACTGTTTTCGTATCCATAGGGTCCAGAGAAAATGACAATGCATGCAAGTATGCAGGCCGTCGCCTATTGTACTAGAGCTTATTTACTATTTACTTGCTTACCTTATTTGCTTGCTTAAACCTATGCATCTCAGAGCTTTCTTCACCCCACACAGAGCTAATATTCTCTGTACAGCAATGAATGGCCCATGCTGCCAAATCCTCCGCAGGTTCATTGTAGAGCTCTTGGAGCACGCTTGGGCTGACCCGACAGAACATCGGACGCTCTTCATAAATGCTACAGGTACGGTTTTGGGCATCATACTTAATGCACCAACCATCTTGTCCCACGAGGCTGGAATAGAGCTTTAAAAGTTCTTCGGAAAGATAATCTTCAAGAAAAGGGCGTTCTTCCGGGTTGAGATAGCAGCAGGCACCACAACCAGAAATGCACTGCCAAGATTTTGGATGGGCTTTCATAGTAAAAGATTACTGTACGCCCATTCTTTTGCGGATTATTTCTGAACGGATGCTGCGGCGATCGGCTTTTCCTGAACTTGAACAGGCAAAGAAAGACCACCAAAAAAGTATTGCTTTAATTCTTCTACGTTGATCTTGTCCATGGGTCGCGTCTCAATAAATCTTGTTTGTTTACATAGATAATAGACAACTTTCTTAATGTGTTCAATACATTTGTTAATATTTGTTCAAACTTATTTATATTTTGAGTATTTATGCTTAGTGAACATCAAGTTACGAGTCCTATAAATAAATCCCATGACTAAACTTCTTCTCAAAGACCTGGGAGAGCAAGGATTACTGCAGGAGCTCCAGCCTTTTTTTGCACAGCAGAGCGCCTCTATGCCTGTGCCAGTTGGGGACGATGCTGCGGTGGTCTGCTTTGAAGGAGACTTGGTGATTACTAAAGACCTCTTGGTAGATGGTGTGCATTTTAGTGACCAGACGACCGGAGCAGAGGCTGTAGGCTGGCGGGCGGCCGCTGCTAACCTATCGGATTTGGCGGCGATGGGGGCTTCTCCCGTGGGGCTTTTGGTTGGTCTTGCCTTACCGGGAGATACTCCCCTGGATTGGATTCTTGGGGTATATCGGGGCCTTGCCCATTTTGGGGTGCCTATCCTCGGCGGTGATACGGTTCGTTCCTCACAGCGCGTGCTTTCGATTACGGCTTTAGGAAAAATTCAGGGACTGACGATTCGGCGTAATCAAGCACAGGTGGGGGATCAACTGCTGGTGACGGGGCCGATGGGTAGCGCTCGGGCCGGTCTAGAACTTTTGCTCTATCCAGAAAAAGGGAAACAACTTTCTCAAGAGGATGCTCAAATACTGGTCCAGGCCCATCAAAGACCGACCCCCAGGCTAGATATTCCCCCCCTATTGTTTGCCGAAACGCGCCGAATTGGCGGCATGGATACCAGTGATGGCCTCGCCGATGCCGTGCTTCAGGTATGCCGAGCCAGTGGGGTGGGTGCCCTGATTGATCACCAGAGCGTGCCCATCTTGCCTGCCGTGCGCATGTTGGCCGGTGAGCAGGCGCTGGATTGGGCGTACTACGGGGGAGAAGACTTTGAGTTGCTCTTATCCGTGGACCCTATGGTTGCAGAAAAGCTTCTTGCCTCATATCAGGACTTCACCATAATTGGCACTGTTACGCCAGGACCAGAAGTTTTGGATGACCGTGGTGTGCTGCTTACGCTGGACCGGAGCTTTCAGCATTTTTAATTGTCAATAGCCATTCTGTTAGCTTAATCGAGGTCGGACTTGATAGCGGAAGGCTCTGGAGAGGGTTGTACTGAAGTTGATGGGGCCATCACGGGAGGGACACTTATTAATTCATCAGTGCGTAACCAGGCAGCAATCATACCGGCAATCGGGAGTGCAAGGAAGATTCCCAGAACTCCGGCCACTCGTTCGCCAATAAAAATGGCTAAAAACATTAACACGGGATTGAGTTCTAAAGCATCTCCCATCACTTTAGGGCTGATAAAATTGTCCTGAATTTGTTGCAGAACGATGGAAATAATGACAACCAGTAGAGCTGTTTGCCAACCCTGAGAAGTCAGGGTTAGTGCTGAAATCACCACCACACCCAGAGTGCCCCCAATGCCAGGGATAGCGTCTATCACGCCCATAATCACGGCTAGGAGCAATGCATAATTTACTCCGAAGAGACTGAACGCCAAAAAGCAAGTCGTTGATAGGAACAACAGCAGCAGCATTTGACCACGTAAAAATCCCAGAAAACTCTGCTGAAAGACGGCAGCGAAGCGATCGCGGTAGTTAGCAGGAATCACTTTCAACGCCCCATTCCACAAGCGTTCCCCAGAAATCAGCATGTAGAGGCTGATGACAAACGTAAAGATGACGGTAAAGGTGCTGGAGAAAATCGTTTGGACTACCCCCAGGCCAGAGGACAGACCAGATTGTAATGGCTGAATAATCTTGTCAAATCCTAAGTCTAAGTTATCCAGAAAGTTTTTAAAGGGCAGAAATTCCTTAGTTTTAAGCGCTTCCTCGCTGCGACTCAGCAAGCCCTGTCCCTGGTTGACCAATTCCAGACCAAGGACCGTCACGAAACCGACCAAGGAGGCAAGGGCGATGAGAAACACGATGGTAATAGCCAGACTCCGGGGCAGATAGCGGGATAACTGCTGCATCGGGAAGTTCAAGAGCACCGCGATAATCGCAGCGGCTGTAAAGATGGCAATAATGCTATAAAAGTAGCCAATCAGCAGCAGCAGCGCCCAGCCACAAGCAAACAGCAGCAAAAAGCGCAGTAATTTGGAATTATTCAACTGTTGCCAGGAGCTCGGTTGCTGTGGTGAAGTCATAAAAATGATTCCAGTGTCATCAGGTCAATGAATGGGCGCAATGTCTAGAGTATATGGCCCTCGATCGGGGTACCGGTCCGCTCATGGAATCGTTTGCCTTAGGGTGCGGGAAATTCGGCAAGAAGTCATCTCAACGCTGGGACTAAAGCTTAGTATTCTCTCCTGACCGATAGGGTCCAGATTTCCCCCCCACTTTGCTCAGCAACTGGATCCCTTCAATGACTAAGTCTTTTTGAAGACCTTTCACCATGTCATACAAGGTAAGACAAGCTACGGAAACAGCGGTCAAGGCTTCCATTTCCACTCCGGTTTGCCCTAGAACTTTTACCTCGGCTTGGACGCGTATGCCAGGTAAGGCCAGCTGGGGTTCTAGTTCAACTTTGACCAACGTAATCGCGAGGGGATGGCAGAGCGGAATCAGTTCATGGGTTTTCTTGGCGGCCATAATCCCTGCAATGCGAGCCGTTGCCATGACATCTCCCTTGGGCGCATTGCCTGCCAACACTTGTTGGAGGGTTTCTGAGGACATCCGCACATAGCCTTCTGCCACCGCTATCCGTATGCCTGCTGCTTTTTCCCCCACATCGACCATATGGGCTTCGCCTGCTGGGGTGAGATGGTTCAGGTTTGATGTGGATGGGGTCGTTGATTCGGTCATAGAAGAAAAGGTTTAAACTCCGCGCAGGAATCCTTGCATTTTAATGATGCTTCAGACAGTAGGATCACAAAAGAAGCATTCCGTGAAGAATCTGTGGCTCTTTCTCTTGGCGTTAATCTAGATCATATTGCAACCGTTCGGCAGGCCCGACGGACCGTAGAGCCGGACCCTGTACAGGCCGTGATCTTGGCCGAATTGGCCGGAGCCGATGGGATTACAGCCCATTTACGAGAAGACCGTCGTCATATGCAGGACCGGGATATTCTCCTGCTCAAACAAACGGTGCGTACCCATTTCAATCTGGAAATGGCGGTTACGGAGCCGATGGTGGCCCTTGCCCTAGAGGTCAAGCCTGACTACGTGACACTGGTACCGGAAAATCGCCAAGAAATAACTACCGAGGGTGGTTTAGATGTGGCGGGACAGTTCGAGCGCGTAGAAAAGGCGGTTTCTACGTTACAGGAAGCGGGTATTCCGGTGAGCCTGTTTATCGACCCAGACCAAAAGCAAATTCTGGCTTCGGCGAAGATGAGTGCTCGGTTTATTGAACTACACACCGGAACCTACGCTGAGGCCAAGACAGAAGAGGACCGCAATAAACAGCTCTATTTATTAGAGGCAGCTACGGAAGAAGCGCTGAAAAGAGAAATCCGGGTCAATGCCGGACATGGGCTTAACTACTGGAATGTCTATGCGGTAGCTCAGATTCCTGGCATGGAGGAGTTGAACATTGGACATTCGATTATCGCTCGGGCGGTCTATGTCGGGTTGGAACGGGCGGTGCGGGAAATGAAACAGGCTATGTACGGGCAGGTTTGAAATTTAGATTAAGCTGCTTGTTCGCGATTCACACATAACCCAAAGTTTGATCTGCGCTGTCCTGAGGTAGCTGTTCCGCTGGAGAGGGCATTGATTCACCTTGGAAAGAATAGCTTTCTATGGATGAATCTTGGAAAATATGTATCAGTGTCTTGTAAAAATGAAGGAGTTTGAGTGGTTTGGTCAGTTTGGTAAAGCCGTTCCAGCGTCCAACTGAAGTTATAGGAAGGACCGCCAAAGTTTTTCCCGACTGGCGGATAGTTCTGTCAAGCACGGCAACATCGGTCCCAGGGATTTCGGTATCAAGAAGGACTATATCGAAGGGGACTTCTTCCAGCAAGGCAAGGGCTTCAATGCCAGAAGCAGCAGTATAGGGGATCATGCCCCAAACCTGAGTTTGAAGGGAGAGGAGACGACGGATTTTGGCATTGTCATCAACAATGAGCAAACGCTTGCCCATGAGTTCGGGAATAGGACTGTTGAGATAGGCTTGTGGCTGTCTAGGAGCTGCCGCTACCCGGATGTTGAAATGGAACGTTGAACCTTTTCCTACTTCACTCTGTACCCAGACCCCTCCACCCATCAGTTTGCATAACCGCTTACTAATCGCCAAACCTAGCCCCGTACCCCCATAACGACGGGTTATGGAAGCATCTCCTTGGCTGAAAGTCTGGAAAATTATTGGGGTCTGGTCTGAAGGGATACCAATGCCCGAATCTTGAACCGCAAACTGGATTTCATACTGGGGGCCCTGGCCCCTCCCGATTAACGACGGGAGAAAATCTTTACCCCATTCAGCTTCTTGCGACACTGCTAGCGTACGACCGGAAACTAGAACGATGACTTCGCCTGTGTCTGTGAATTTCACCGCATTGCTCAAGAGATTGAGTAATACCTGGCGTAGACGCGTAACATCACCCATGAGCATGGTAGGAACCTGGGGATCGATGAGGTAGGCGAGTTCTAGGTTTTTGGCTTTGGCTTGTGCGACCAGTACATCCAAACACTCCTCAACACATATCCGCAGATCAAAGGGCTCTTCTTCCAGGATCATTTTGCCTGATTCGATTTTTGAAAAATCCAGGATGTCATTGATGATGGTGAGTAAAGATTCACTGCTTTTGTGGATGACTTGGGCAAACTCGCGCTGTTCTTCCGTCAGATTTGTATCCAGTAATAGTTCTGCCATGCCAATGATGCCATTCATTGGAGTACGGATCTCATGGCTCATATTCGCCAAAAATTGTCCCTTTGCTTGATTGGCCGCCTCTGCTGCTTTCTTGGCAATCAATAATTCCTTTAGGGCTCCCGAAAGATCAATGACTGCACGACCAATTTCTGCTTGGAGTTCATTAAAGCTTTCAGCCATTTGGTCTTGCGAGTTGATGCGCGTTAAGTCTACATCAGCTGGGATACAGGTTGCTTGGATATTATTGTCTTGCCCCTCTGGCATGGCTTGAGAAAAATTAGGCACAATGTCTTCGGATAGTTGCGAGGCTAGATTTTTGTGGAGGGACACTTTAAGGTTCATGTATCCAGATTCCCAGACTATTACTATTAGTAAATATTTATCGATACATTCAGCTACCGAGAAATTACTGAGGGTATTTTTATACTTTTATTCACAAGTCCTGAAGTGCCCCCCTTAAGGGTGTTGTACCGTTTGAATTCAAGGATAACTCCTGCAAATTAAGGGTGCAATGTATGCTGAGAATGTCACAAGTACAGTACCTTAAAGCGTATCTTCTCATAGGGATGTAGAACCCAGTAGATGCATACTGAAATTCTCCCCAGTGTAAAGGCCTTTCATTACTCGGCTTTCGCTGTATGGGTATCCTGTGGTGTCCGATGTTAGCACGCGCTAAGGGATCAGAATCCCTACTATATTTATGGAGGGACCTGGAAGGCTAAAGCTCGATGACCAAAGAACGGTTAGACCAACTATTAGTTGACCTTGAGCTTGTTCATTCTTGTCAAGTAGCTCAGGGAATGATTCGAGCAGGTCGGGTGCGTGTAAATGGTCAATTGGTAGATAAGCCTACGGAGACTTTTGACCCGGTAAAAGCAGAGATATACATGGATCCTCTTCCTCTCTATGTGTCACGAGGGGGAGAAAAATTAAGGGGAGCTTTGAAAAATTTCCCAATTATGGTCCAGGGCCGAATCTGTCTGGATGGAGGCATCTCTACCGGAGGGTTTACCGATTGTTTACTTCAGTCTGGAGCTGCCAAAGTTTACGGTATTGATGTTGGTTATGGCCAAGTCGCCTGGAAACTGCAAATAGACCCCCGCATAGTACTCAAGGAACGCACCAATCTGCGCCATCTCACCCCAGAACTACTTTATGGGCCAGATGACCCCAAGCCTGATTTAGCCACGGTGGATATCTCGTTTATCTCTTTATCCAAGGTTTTACCAGCGCTCTATAACTTATTGGAGGTCCCAAAAGAATTGCTGCTTTTGGTCAAACCACAGTTTGAGGCAACACGGGCTCAAGTCGGAAAAAATGGGGTGGTCCGCTCTCCAGAAGTACACCAGTCGGTATTGGAAAACGTTTGGAAAGCTGCCCAATCTTTTGGTTGGAAATTTCAGGGCGTGACCTATTCTCCGGTTCGAGGTCCCCAGGGCAATATTGAATATTGGCTTTGGCTTTCCTGCGCTGGCGAGGAATCAGCAGCGAGGTCTACAGAGTTCAGCGCTGTTGTAGCGCAAGCTCATCAGGTGCTTTGATAGATACCCCCCCTCGTTCATTTTTGAAGGCAATCGATGCATGCTTGTATCTTAAAAAGTAGAGCGCTAGACCGATTGTCTCCCGGTTGAGAAAACCGAGAATAAGTCTAGGTCGTCGCTCCCTCATTTATCTAGGCTCAAGACATTTTTACGCAGCAAGGCTGCGCGCACGCATGAGGCCCTACAAAAAGCTATCAAGGAAGCGATTGAAACTATTACAGCGCAAGACGTCATAGGATGGTTCACGCACAGCTGCTACTTTATTCCATGCAACTGAGAACTGCTATATTGCTTGGTTTCAGATCGTTCATCCGAAGCGAAAGAGCAATAAGAATGGAAAAGAACCAGGTAAGATATGGCTATCAGATGTTGAGGCTAAGGGAGAGGCATGGCATCTTGGGCAATGGTATTTACGACTAATTCTGCTGAATTTGTTTAACTATCAAGGAAAATACCTTAGTTGGATTGAGAATGAGTCTTATGACTGGCAGGAGGAGGGAGAAACTGTCCCTTGGGCTGATAAGGCTGCTGCAAGGTATTCAGGAGGCTGAAGCAGGACTAGATATTCACTGGTTTCGAGGAGGCAACAATTGGATTTGTGAGTTGCCAGAATAATTTAGCGAATTCTATCTATCAAGTTGAACAGATTTTCAATCATACACGATAACATTAATCCTTTCCGCCGCCATCATTAACTTTAGCTAACTTGATGTGTTTGTCTCGTAGTTGAATTTCAAACTCTGTACCAGGCTCTAGCCCCAGTTCGCGAGTATAGGCTGCCCCAACTAACAAGCCACCGTTTTGCTGTACTTGAATGCGGTAAGAAGCAGAACGTCCAGATTTCCTGCCACGTCCAGAACTTCCACCAAAGCCAACACCCTTTGCTTCTAACAAAGCATTCATGAAAGAAGCAAGTTTTACCCGCTCCTGACCCGTTTTGGTGTAGGACACAAAACCCAATGCACGAGCCATTTCTTTTTTTGGAGTACCTTTCAGTTCTTCTACTTTTTTCAGTAATTCTTTCCCAGTTACTGGAGTCCTTTCTTTCTTTGGAGTGCCTTTAAGTTCTTTTATTTTTTTTAGTAATGGTTCTTTAGAAGCCACACGTATGACTTCGAATTGATGGGGTTCAAGAATGACATTGTCGTAGGTAAAGCCTCCAACAAAATTCTCATCAGGAATGGCAAGATCTACAGCGTAGCCTTCTGGATCTTCATAGCATTCCACAATAGTGCCAACCGTACCCTTCGGTATGTCATGTTCAGAGAAATCAGCTTGAACGACCACGGATGTCTTGACTTCATCATAAATTTGGGGTTTGACTTTTGTTTTCATTTTCTATCTATTATTTATCCACTTCAATCCAGTTTGTAATCAGCTTGGGGAAACTTTTACATTTATCAACTTGCCAAATTGTAATAAGGGTTCCTTTCTTTTTATTTGGTCCTTTAACCTCTACTCGAACTACAAATCGAGAGCCATAGGTACTAGTTTTACCTTGATTTGCTGGAGCATTCTGGAGGCTTAGACGGAGTTGCTCGATTAAGTTTTGAGTCCCGATGCTTCGCCCTTGTGGGGTATATACATCATATCCAATCTGCTCAAATGCCTTCCACTTACCTCCACTATGTGGATTCTCTGGATTCATCGAGTACTCGTAAAATTTCCTTGGGTTTATTTGTGCATTCTGGGCCTCTGGTAGGGGATTTCCAGGTTTCCAATCAGGCATTTAGGACGTCCTTAGGACAAAATAGGTAAACAGTTGGCTATTGTACCGGGCGAGGAGAAAATCACCGTGGATGCGAAGTATAACCCCAAAGCGATAGAACCCAAGTGGCAGCAGCAGTGGGAGGAGCAAGGGCTGTACAAGGCCAGTGAAGATTCCAGCAAGCCCAAGTACTATGCCCTTTCGATGTTCCCCTACCCTTCTGGGGACTTGCACATGGGCCATGTGCGGAACTATACGATTACCGATGTCCTGGCGCGCTATCGGCGGATGCAGGGCTATAACGTGCTGCACCCCATGGGTTGGGATGCTTTTGGGCTTCCAGCAGAAAATGCTGCCCTTGACCGGGGGATTCATCCGCGAACCTGGACCTATAGCAATATGGCCCAAATGAAGAAACAGCTTAAGCCTTTAGGGCTTTCCTATGATTGGGACCGAGAATTGGCGACCTGTTCTCCCGATTATTACCGCTGGACCCAAAAACTATTTTTAGAATTCTTTGACGCTGGTTTAGCCTACCGCAAGGCTGCTGTAGTCAACTGGGACCCTGTTGATCAGACCGTTTTGGCCAATGAACAGGTAGATGCAGAAGGCCGTTCCTGGCGCTCTGGGGCCAAGGTGGAAAAACGTCCCTTGGAGCAGTGGTTCTTGAAAATCACGGACTATGCCGAAGAATTGCTCAACGATCTGCAAAAACTTCCCCACTGGCCTGAACGGGTCAAGGTGATGCAGGAAAACTGGATTGGAAAATCGTCGGGAGCCTACCTGGAATTTCCGATCAAAGGCATGGCTGAAAAGATACCGGTTTATACCACCAGACCGGATACGGTCTATGGCGTGAGCTATTTGGTCTTGGCTCCAGAGCATCCCCTGGTTGCTCAGGTGACGACCGCGGACCAAAAAGTGACCGTGGATGCCTTTATCCAAGAAGTTACCCGCGAATCGGAAATAGACCGGACCGCTGAGGATCGTCCAAAGCAAGGGGTGCCTACGGGAGGCGTTGCGATTAATCCCTTCAACGGCAAAGAAGTCCCGATTTGGATCGCAGACTATGTGCTTTTTGAATATGGCACGGGGGCGGTAATGGGCGTACCTGCCCACGATACGAGAGATTATCAGTTCGCTACTCAGTATGGTCTGCCGATTATTCCGGTGATTACCGCTCCAGGGAAAGACCCCATAACCGATGAAGCCTATACCGACCCTGGTGTTCTACTAAATTCCGATGGCTTCGATGGTTTGGAATCCCTGAAGGCGAAAAAAGAAATTACCGCCCATGCTGAATCTCAGGGCTGGGGCAAAGAGCAAATTCAGTATCGTCTGAGAGACTGGCTGATCTCCCGTCAACGTTATTGGGGTTGCCCGATTCCGATTGTCCACTGTCCGAACTGTGGTTTGGTCCCTGTTCCGGATGATCAGCTGCCTGTCCTCTTGCCAGAAGATTTTGAACTCTCCGGGCGTGGAGGTTCTTCTCTGGCGAAGGTGGAAGGGTTTGTCCATACTGCTTGTCCTCAGTGTGGAGGAGCAGCTAAGCGGGAAACCGACACGATGGACACGTTCATTGACTCTTCCTGGTACTATCTGCGGTTTAGCGATGCAACCAATGCAAACCAGCCTTTTGACTCCAAGCACGTTAACTATTGGTTGCCGGTGGATCAGTATGTCGGAGGGATAGAACATGCGATTTTGCACTTGCTCTATTCCCGCTTTTTCACAAAAGTTCTGCGGGACCGTGGTCTGTTGAATTTTGATGAACCGTTCCAACGTCTGCTCACCCAAGGGATGGTGCAGGGCTGGACGTACGTGAATCCTAACAAGAGTGGCAATGCTCAGTGGATTCCCTCTGCCAAGGTTGAACCCAGTGATCCCAAAGATCCTGAAACGGGGGAACCCTTGGTTGGTTCCTACAAGACTATGTCAAAGTCTAAGTACAACGGCGTTTCTCCTGATGAAGTCATCGCTACCTATGGAGCGGACACAGCCCGGATGTTCATTCTGTTTAAAGCCCCGCCCGAAAAAGAATTGGAATGGGCTGAGGCTGATGTGGAAGGGCAGTCGCGCTTCCTCAACCGAGTATGGCGCTTAGTAAAGGAATATCAGGAATATGTAGATAGTCCGGCTAGACAAGACGAAAAAGCCACGCCAGATCCTAAGGCAGAAAAGAACCTAAGACGAGCGATTCACACCGCCATCCAAGCAGTAACCGAAGATGTGGAGGAAAACTATCAGTTCAACACGGCCATCTCAGAATTGATGATCCTTACCAATGCCCTTTCCGATGCCAAAGCCCTCAGTGCTGCTGGGGTCTACCGTGAAGGGTTGGGAACCTTGCTGCTGCTCTTGGCTCCTTTCGCTCCGCATCTAGCGGAAGAACTCTGGAGTGGCCTAACGGCCCAAACCAAAGGTGTTCACCGTCAATCTTGGCCCACCCTTGACCCCTCCGCTCTGGTGGCTGATACGGTGACGATTGTGGTGCAAATCAATGGCAAGACCCGTGGGACTTTTGATGCTCCCGCCGATGTTTCTAAAGAGCAACAGGAAGAACTAGCGCGGACTTCCGAAGCTGGCACACGCTATTTGACCGATGCCACAATCCGTAAAACGATTGTGGTCCCCAAAAAACTGGTGAATTTTGTAGTTTGAGCCTACTTCTTACTGGGTTCTGGTGAGGCGGGGGTGGAATTCTTAGGCACTGCGTTCTTTAGCGCAATTTCTTTGATTTTTTCTTTCATCTCAAGGGGAGATACTTTAATTGCTTTATCAAACTGCACTTGGGCTTCATTCTTTTTGCCCATTCCCTGCAACGCCAAGCCTTTGCCCAAGAGCGCTGGAGCATAGTCTGCAGAAATTGCCAGGAGTTTGTCGAATTCTGAGGAGGCTTTATCAAACTGACTGGTTTTGAGATAGGCATCACCCAGCGATAGGGTGTACCGAGGGTCTGCCGAATTGAGTGTACGTAACCGCTTTAGAAGCTCAATAGCCTGCGCAGGTTGCCCCAGTTCCATGCGCAACTGAGCCAAATTATTCAGCGCATTTATATTGTTAGGCTCTCGTTTCAAGACCGTTTCATAGCCTTGAATTTGCTGTTGGAGCTTGGTAACATCTCCTACCTGAGACGCGGTTGGAGGGGCACTCGTTTGGGAGAAAAACCCAATGATCACGGGGATGAGCGGTGCTCCAACAAAACCAAGAAGAATGAGACCAATGGCCACGGTAAAAAAAGTTTTGCGCTGTTTATTGTTACTCGTCAAAGCCTATATCCCAACTAACTAAAACCATTTATTTCCTCATTATCGCTCAGGGGGAGGCATAGGCAAGAAAAGACAGCTATACTCCAGAAGAAGATTCCCCCCATCTCAGCCCCATGACTTTGCCAGAAGCTCCTTTTGCAGAACGCACTTCTCCTGCACAACCCTTCCCTGTTCCGACAGAAGCCCTTCAGCACCGGGCTATTGGTTTATTGCGTGGGGTGTACAAGCCCTTTAGCACTGAAGAAGAGGCTAAAGATTCAGAAAAATCCTCTGAAAAGTCTGTGGACGACGAGGATGAAAAAATTACCCAAGGCACACTGACCACCACAGACTATGTGATCATTGATGCTGTGCTTCTAGGACGCGTTATTAGCCTCGTGCGTAACCATCTAGACCTCAGCAAAGAATATTTGTGGGTAGTATACCCGCGCACCCGAGAGACGGGAGGGCTCCATGCCCAAATTATTGGGGTCTGGTCCCCAGAAGGGACGCTCCATATGGTTGATGAGAATGCTCCTTCTACTGAAGCCAGCGCGCTAGACGGTTTTTTCTCTATTCGCGGAGAAGTGGTCTTCTATTCCCGTGAGGAGCAATATGCCCTGGTTAAAATTCGGCAACAAAAGAAAAAAAATAAATTGGGCAAGGCCTTTAAGTTGCGAATTGAAGGAACTATTCCAGAAAATGCGCGCAATAAGTTCTGGGATTTTGAGGTACGCAGAGAGGGCGAAAAACTATCTCTGATTAAGGCAAAGTTCGTAGCAGAATTACCATCCAAGAAGTTCACCGGTAGATCAGGACAGCGTCCTGGCCCTCCTCGCAGCAAACAGCCTGAGCGCACATGGAAGAAGAAGCCTATGCCATAGGCCCCGAGATACCCTAAAGTGGATATATGAAATGTAAAGAATCTTCAAGAAGATCTTATGAGTGCGCCTAATGCAGCACAGCTAGATCGGTACGAATGTCGCACCTGCGGCTATGTATACGAGCCTTCCGAGGGAGACAAAAAGGGTAATGTCACTCCAGGAACCCCTTTTATGGAGTTGCCCTTGACTTGGCGATGTCCGAACTGTCGTGCTCCTGTTTCCAAATTTGGCAATATCGGTCCTCGGGAAGGGAACACCGTGGGCTTCAGTGAAAATGCAGGCTATGGTTTGGGCCTTAATAAGGTGTCGGGCCAGACTCGGAGTCTTGTCATCTTTGGAGGGTTACTCTTAGGCATTTTATTTTTGATGAGCATTTATCTCTGGGGAAATTAGGCTATGCGTGTTCGTCCATTCGAAGCCTTCCGTCGTGGGGCTGTGGTTGTGTTGAGTTCCCTCGTCCTGGCTTCCTGCAGTCTCGCTCCAGCCTTAGAAAAGAATCCGTGGTCTCAGGTTTCTGACCTGAAGTTAGACGCAGACCTCATTGATGGTCAGTTTTTGGATGCTAAAACTGCCTGGGTTGTGGGTGCTAAAGGGACCATTCTCCATACAGAAGATGGTGGTAAGACCTGGAAGATTAAGCAAATTTCGATTCCCATACCGAAAGACCCAACCCTCAAAGATGAGGGTGGAACTACAGAGACAAAAGATGAAGTTGTAGCACCTCGTTTTTTGTCGGTTAGTTTTTCTGGTGCTCAGGAAGGCTGGTTAGTCGGCAACCCTAGAATCCTCATGCATACTACCGATGGTGGTAAAACATGGTTTCAAATCGCATTGAACAAGCGTTTGCCTGGAAGCCCTCTGCTTATCACTGCCACGGCAGCGAAGACGGCGGAGATGTTGACGGATGTAGGGGTAGTGTATAAGACCCAAGATGCCGGGAAGAGTTGGCAACTTTACACCCCGTCCAATGCAGGTGGCGTAAAAAGTGTACAGCGTTTAGCCGATGGAACGTACTGGGCGGTGTCTACGAGGGGCGTATCCTATGCCCAATGGAAACCAGGGCAAGACAAATGGCAATTTTTTGAGCGTAAAACATCTCGCCGGATTGAGAACCTTGGATTTGTCTCCCCCACCAACGGATGGGTCGTGATCCAAGGCGGCAATATTCAGTTCAGCAAAGATGGCGGAAAAACCTGGGACCGTTCGGTAACGCCAGACCCTGCTAGTGGGGTCACGCTCCAGGATGTTGCCTATGTCGATGACAAAACGTTATGGACTGTTGGTGGTAACGGAACTCTTCTTGTCTCCCTCGATGCGGGAGCAACCTGGAAGCGTGCTCCTATAGAACTGCGCCGCAACTTATACCGGGTTATTTTCAGTCCTGATAAAAAGTCAGGCCTTATTCTTGGTCAGAATGGTGCTTTGCTGCGCTATCAGAGTCAAATACAGCCCAGCTAAAAAAGGTATTGCACCATTTATGAACGGTCTATATCATTGTGTTAAGCTGTGTAAGCTTTATAATACGCAGTTATTTAGCATTCATCTAAGGGTAGAGAGGTAGTCTTCTATGACCACACGTAGTACGGGCGAGCGTCCCTTGAGTGACATTGTCACCAGTACGCGCTACTGGTTGATTCACGTTCCAGCTTTAACCATTCTTTTTGTCAGTGGTGTCCTTTTTGTGACTACGGGTCTTGCCTATGATGCTTTTGGCACTCCCCGTCCTAGTGAGTATTACACCAAAGATGGAGAGCGTAAGCCGATTGTAGATAAGCGCTTCGAAGGTGCTAAGCAGATCGAAGCTGTTGAAAAGAAATAATCAGGATGTAATTCAATCAAGGAGCAATACCTATGACCTCTTCCAACCCATCCCAGAAGCGCCCTAAGAATGTGCAGCCTGTTTCATATCCTGTGTTTACAGTGCGCTGGTTTTCTATTCACGCCCTAGCCATTCCTACGGTATTCTTCTTTGGGGCTCTAGTTGCTATGCAATTCCTTCAAAAATAGGTGATATCTGTGGCTGATCGTCGTGAAAATGTTCCAAGCTCTGTACCTAATCGTCCAAAGGTAGAGCTAAATCGGACCTCCCTATACTGGGGTCTACTTCTTGTGTTGGTCGTAACGTTACTGTTTTCTAGTTACATTCTCGGTTAGGAGAAACAAGCGCAATGCCAGACCGTATTCCATTGTGGTTATTGGGTACCGTAGCTGGGATGGTCATACTAACCGTCCTGGGAATTTTTATCTACGGTTCTTACGTGGGTGTAGGTTCTGCCTAATCTAAGGTAGATTTTCCACAGCCAAGGAAAAGCGGCCTCGCAAGGCCGTTTTTTCATATACATTTTTTACATTTTTTTTCAAACAATTCCAGAATTATCTAGCGGCGGTTATCACTCTGTAGCCAGATAACCAGAAGAAAAGCTACCGGAATAACAATAAGCAAGACGACTGCCAGCAGCGGAATAGCATTCATCGAACGGACCCCCTAAGACTACATCGCTAAAAAGGATACCATTCCTGTGACCTAGTGCACCTCCATACCTTATTTAGGCTGGGTGCGTATGGAGACATTCCCATAGATAAGGGCTTGGCAGGATAGACGGCAATTCTCAGCGCGACGCTTCAAGAGACGTTGCTCGGCAACAGTGCGGGGCGAAAGATTGTCCATTCCTTCTAAGACTTCTACGAAACAGGTACCACATTGGCCCCCGCCGTTGCAGTTACGAATGTTGTTAACAAACGTATATAAGGGGACTCCGTGGGCACGAATCGCGTCACGTAAAATTTCTCCTTCTTGAACAGGGGCTTCCATATTTCGGTCCGGATAGTGCACGGTAAAGGTCTGAAGTGCAGTAGTTGGGGTGGGAGCCTGAAACATCTCCTCCTCATTCCCAGGAAGTGGAGCGAAATTGGGCTCGGATACGTTGGAAGACTCTGCGTTTTTCATAAGTTCATTTTGATGTATAGACTGCTTTGCTTACAATCATCCCCCGATGGTAAATTTTTGTAAAGAAAATGACACGAATTCACTTTGATCCCTAGTCTATCCTGGTCATAAAACTCTTGTGGCAAAAGGTTGCGAGAATGCTGAGTTGTGGTTACACTTCTTTATACTGTTTTATCCAAAATGGAAGCCATTCTAAAGACTTCGATTAGACCAAACAGCGCTAGCGTTTCCTTAAGAAAAGCAAGAAAAATTCGTTGACGTACATTAGGAGGAAGCACAACCCATGGGACTCCCCTGGTATCGGGTGCATACGGTAGTTCTGAACGACCCCGGTCGCTTGATCGCCGTACACCTCATGCATACTGCTTTGGTGGCAGGTTGGGCTGGGTCGATGGCGCTCTATGAAGTAGCGCTCTACAACCCTAGTGACCCTGTTTTGAACCCGATGTGGCGGCAGGGCATGTTTGTTATGCCTTTTATGACCCGCCTCGGGATTGTGAATTCATGGTCGGGATGGTCTGTATTTGGACCATTTAATGCTGATGGCTATGGCAATCAAATTACATCGAATGTGGGTTTCTGGTCCTTTGAGGGGGTCGCTGGAGCGCACATTGTTTTGGCTGGTTTACTCTTCCTGGCTGCCTGCTGGCACTGGGTGAATTGGGACCTCGACTTGTTCCGTGACTCTCGCACGGGTGAGTTGGTCCTTGACCTTCCCAAAATTTTTGGAATCCATCTTTTCCTCGCTGGTCTTCTTTGTTTCGGCTTTGGTGCCGTCCATCTGCAAACGGTCGGCATGTGGGTCTCTGACCCTCTAGGGATAACTGGACACGTGCAGACGACTGGGTTCTCTTGGGGACCTGACGGATTTGACCCCTTCAATGTTGGGGGTATCGCAGCCCATCACGTCGCTGCGGGTATCGTTGGGATGCTCGGTGGCTTGTTCCACATATTCTTCCGTCCTCCTGAGCGACTGTATCGTGCTTTGAAGATGGGAAATATTGAAACAGTGTTGTCCAGTTCTATTGCCGCAGTTTTCTTCGCCGCCTTCGTTGTGGCAGGAACTATGTGGTATGGAACGGCAACTACTCCACCTGATTTGTTCGGTCCTACCCGCTATCAATGGGATGAAGAAATTTTCCGTAATGAATTGGATAACCGTGTTGCTGCGGAACTAACCGCTGGTGTTTCTCCGTCCAAGGCTAATTCCGAAGTTCCTTTGACCCAGCTAGAGCGTAACGTTCTGGTTGAAGGGGGCAAAAGATCTGAAGAGGATGCTATGAAGCTTGTTAACCTAAAGCTTCGTTTCTATGACTATGTCGGTAACAATCCCGCTAAAGGTGGTTTGTTCCGTGCAGGTCCTATGAACAATGGGGATGGCCTCGCCAAAGGATGGCTGGGTCACCCAGTGTTTAAGGATGGGGAAGGACGCATCCTCAAAGTTGATCGTCTGAATACCCTCTTTGAGACACAACCCGTCATTCTCCGGGACAAAGACCGGATTGTTCGGGCAGACATTCCTTTCCAACGCTCTGAAGCTCAATACAGTTTTGAGCAGACTGGTGTAACCGTTTCCTTTTTAGGGGGTTCTCTGAATGGTAAAACCTTCACGGAACCGGCAGAAGTGAAGCGCTACGCTCGTCGGGCTCAACTGGGTGAGATCTTCGAGTTCGACCGTGAGTCTGTTCCTGCTGACGGGGTATTTCGGGCTTCTCCACGGACCTGGTTTGCACTAGGTCATGGCGTCTTTGCACTTCTGTTCTTCTTCGGTCATATCTGGCATGGGGCTCGCACCCTGTTCCTCGATGTGTTTACTGGCGTTGATCAGGAAATGGAGCAAGTGGAATTTGGCTTGTTCAAGAAAGTCGGAGATGTTTCTACCCGTAAGGAAGAAGTCATCTAACTTTGAGATAGGCCCAGTAGAATCTTCTGCTGGGTTTATCCTGTATGTAACGGGAGTAAAGGCTCTATGAATAGCGGTGTAACTACGATCGTTTATGCGGTCATTCTGGCTCTGATTCTTGGTACTTTATTTTTCGCCATCTTCTTTCGGGAAGACCCGAATCAGTTTTTGGTTAAGAAGAAAGAGGAAGAAAAATAACAAAAAGAGGGCTTGGAAAACCAAGCCCTCTTTTTTAATATTTATTTACTTAGTCTTCATGCATTTCATAGGGATCATCCAACTCTTTGGAAGGAGGTCCGAATGCGGTGTAAATTGAGTAGCCTGTGATGAGCACAAGGCTGACCACAACTGCGATGATCAGGGCCTGGGCGGTCATGGATAATACCTTAGGGTCTTATAAGAGATCTTGCCATAGGTTACTAAAAGTGTAAAGAGATATTACATGTTTGTCACATTTGAAGGTGGAGAGGGCGCAGGCAAGTCCACGCAAGTTAGAAAACTTGCAGCTTGGTGTTCTGGACAAGGCATACCCTGTTTAGTTACCCATGAACCTGGGGGGACTCCTTTAGGAAAGTATTTGCGGAGTCTATTGTTAGAGAGTCAAACTGTGGTGGATAAGCGAGCAGAGTTATTCTTATACAGTGCAGACCGAGCCCAACATATAGGGGAAGTCATTACCCCGGCCTTACAGAGAGGAGAAGTGGTCCTCTGTGACCGATTTACTGACTCTACCCTAGCTTATCAAGGCTATGGTCGGCAGCTTAATCTTGACTGGATTGAACACCTCAATACCATTGCGACCAATGGACTCTCCCCAGACCTTACTTTTTGGTTGAACATTCCGCCAGAAGTGGGCTTTGCCAGGAAAGACAGTCAAGCCTTAGACCGTTTAGAGCTGAGTGGAATTGACTTTCATAGACGCATCCATGCTGGATTTTTGGCTTTGCAGGAAGCTTATCCGGCGCGGATCATCGCCATTGATGGCACCCAAGCTCCGGAAAAGGTTTTTTCCCAAATCTTAGAGAAATTTTGTACGGTCTATGATTCTTCTCTGAAGGCTTGATCCCCTTGGGAAATGTCCGAAGAGTTGTAGTGGTATAAGCTGCGATTGAGAACCTAAAACGACTTATGTATGATGGGGATTGATCATAAGGGAGATAACGTAATGGGTTTTCTGCAGCGTCTCTTTGGTTTAGAAAAGCCTCCTGAAGCCAAAGCTGAAGCTCAAGCTCCTAGCCCGACAGGGGAACCAATTCCCCCAGAGCGGGTAGGTCTTAGTGGAGAGTATGACCAGAGTGGTCTCGCCAAGCGAGTAGCCGCAGCTTTTGATGACGATCCTGACTTAGATGACGTCCACACTTTGTATGTTGCCCAAACAGGTGGAACAGTCGTACTGAAAGGCTCTGTTCCTAGCCAGGAAGTTCTCAATAAGATGGCCGCGGTAGCGAAGGGTGTACATGGTGCAACAGGGGTAACCACTGACCAAGTGACTATTGGTTAGGAGGATTACCTGAGAGTTCATGAATAAGTTCTTTACTGAACTTCCAAAAACACAAACCAATTAGACCTGACGCATCTCCAGCAATTCTGCAGATGCGATTTTTTTGTTCATAAGCTCCATAGGGATGATTAGGTGCTGGACCGTGAACAACTCCACACATCATTTGGCCTTTGCAGTTCTGGCAAAGTTTTAGAAAGCTAGCTACCTGGTGATCTGTCTCTGCATAACACTGGGGAACAACAAAGCAGGTATTCTGAAAAAAATCTCGGCAATCTTGACCTACTTCGGCATTGAAAGAGGTGATCGGGGTGGCAGATAGACGCTCTTGACCATAGCGTTGGACCAAAATCTCTAGGAGTTGAGCGATATTACGGGTGCGCTGAGATACTTCATGTTCTCTGGCAGACTGTTGATAGCTAACATGCCGTCTTATGGGGCTGATATTTGGATTGGGATAACGGCAGTAATCAAGGTGGATGGTTTGTATATCAGGATTTGCTGCAATCAGGTCCAAGGCCCAACGGAGTGGAGAATCTATGAGTTCCCTGCTGTCATGTAAGCGCGTCACGTCAGCGAATAGACCCCCATGCTGTTCGATGTCTCCGCTCAGGTGATGCTCTCGACCATGGGTCAACATTAGAGAAGCATAGGTTCTTAGGTCACAGACAAGATACTTCTTGCTTGAGTAATCTAAAGGAAAAGCAAGATGCTCCAATTCCCTTAAGGTTTTACACTGGCGAGAAATGCTCCAGCGCAAGGTATGTACCCAGGCATGACAAACTGAACCCTGTAATTGCTGCTGCAATAGACCAGGCAAATATTGGGAATGGGTACGGTCCACAAGTCGCAGATCTAAACGTCCATGCTTAAAGCATTCTATGAAAAAGTGACGGATCCCAGACAGTCGAAGCTGTTCCCAGTCTTCAGTCCTCAAGCCTAATAGAACGTGAGGCTCTGCCCAAGTGCCTAATTCAACTGTGGTATTGGGTTTGGACAAAATGAGTCTTGCGCCCCATCCAGTCTATTTGTGTTTTAATCCCCAAAATCGATAAATTCATGGGAATATCTGTGGTGACATACTTCTGTGCTTTGGCTCCCAAGCCAGGAGACAGTAAAGAAGAACACATCGCAGCCAAACCTGCTCCCATGACTAAATTCGGGAGTCTTCGGGGAAGTAATAGATTAAATCCGAAGGCAAATCCCATGGTTAACAGCATACCTACGGAAAGATTAGTTCCGCAGCGGGGATGTACTGCTAAGTCAGCTTCTCCTCGCTTAAAGCGTTCTAGGGCTTCTCTGGCTGCTGCCAGCAAAATCTGCGGATCTACCTGTCCATACACATAAAATCCTAGGTTGGTAGAAGCTCCCCCCAGTTGTAGCTTTGGGTATTTCTCAGAAAGTACCCATATAGTGCCATGCTCCAAAGCATGCACCTGAGTAACTGGTTCCATCCCGATGGAAGAGCGCAGGGCTCTAGTCACTTCTATCCATGGGTCTGCCTTAGCAACGGCTGGGGTGCGGATGAGAGCGTCCATAGAGATTCCAACGAAGGTATACCCTGTTTTAACATTGGATGTAACTCCATGGGGAGTTCCAGTATTTTCTTATAAGAATTTGAGCTGGGGCTGATGGATTCGAACCACCGAATGGCTGGACCAAAACCAGCTGCCTTACCGCTTGGCTAAGCCCCAATATGCATACCTATGTGATCTTAAGGAGTGGTGTATCCCGTGTCAACTGCTCTGTTTGAGGTCATGCCTAAATCTTTCCCAAAGCGAACTGAGATAACCAGGTGGAACTGTTCTGGAAAGCTCCTAGTAGGCATTATATTGTCCTGTAAATAACTGCCAGAAAGTTACCGTCAAAATCCTTAGATCTAAGAGTAATGACCAGTTCTCAATGTAATAGAGGTCATAGCGTACTCTTTCAGGAATAGAAGTGTCTCCTCTGAGGCCATGAATTTGTGCCCAGCCTGTAATTCCTGTTTTGACCAGATGGCGGTCCAAGTATTTAGGAATATCTTGACTAAATTGCTCTACGTAATGAGGTCGCTCAGGACGAGGGCCTACCAAGCTCATCTCACCAAGAAAAACGTTGAATAGCTGAGGTAGCTCATCTAAGCTCGTTTTGCGGATAATTCGCCCCCAGGGAGTGACTCTCTGGTCTTCTGGCTGTGTCCAACCTGGACCTGTAGCTTCTGAATCAATATACATGGAGCGGAATTTATAAATTCCAAAACCATCTCCATCTCGACTAACTCGCTCCTGTTTATATAAAATCGGTCCTGGGCTTGATAGTTTCACACCAAGTGCAATCAGAAGCATGAGGGGAGAGAAGGTGACCAAAGCTAAACCTGACAGAGTGAGATCCAATGTGCGTTTTAAAACCCGATTCGAGGGCTTGCGCAGAGAGGTATCTCGCAGGGTGAGCATGGTCATCCCCCCGAGGGAATCTACATCCAAGCGCAAGGTGAAAAACTCTAGGACATCAGGCAGGATCCTAATTTCCACAGAAGCTAGACTCTTTATGGTCGCAATCAGGTGTGCAATCTCTTGACCCGGTTTTTCGGGTAATGCCAACCAGACCTCATCAATGGGGTCTGCGAGTGACAAATGTTTGGCTAGGTCATCTACAGTCCCCAAGACCTTCGAGCCTTCTAGGCCATCTTCGGTATCGGTTAGGTAGCCAACTAATTCATAGCCGAGGGATAGATTGCGTTCGAGGCGCTCTCCCAGAGTCTGCGCGCTGAGGCTGTTTCCTAAAATAAGAAGCCGCCTCAGCCCAAATCCTCGATTCCGCATCCATACATCAAAGCCCTGTAATCCCAGACGGGCTGCAACCAGTAAAAAAGCGGTAATACCAAAGGTGTAGAGCAATACTAAGCGAGATATGGAAATTGACCGAATAAAAAATACCCCAGCTAAAAGTACCCCAAGCGAGGTTGCTACGCCCAAAAGTACAAGGATGGCCTCGTCAAAGCGAGACTCCCGTTGCTTTTGACGATAGAGACCGAAAAAAGCAAAAATAAAGACAACAATCAGGCAACTAACCGCTGTCAAGCCTATATAAACTTGGGGCTGCAGTGAGTTTGGTGCTAGAGAGCGTAGCCAGTATGAAGCTGAATAAGCGGTAGAAACCCCACCAACATCCAAAAGCAGTGTAAGGGGGAAAAGGACCAGTTCGTACCAATAGCGACGAAAAATGCTCAACCACGTATGCCTTGCTAGCTTCTGCTTACTACTGTTACATAAAAGTACCCCCGTCCAGTTAGGCTGTAGCTATGATCAAAGTAAAAAATTTATGGTTTTGGGTAGCGGCAGTCATTGTAGTTGCTGTAGATGCCTTAAGTAAACAATGGATCAACAATAGTTTGGCCGTAGGAGAAACAATTCCTTTATGGCAAGGGGTGTTTCACTTCACCTATGTCCGCAATACGGGAGCGGCCTTCAGCCTGTTTGTCGGAGGTAGCGAATGGCTAAAATGGATTTCTTTGATGGTTGGCATTGGTTTAGTGATTTATGGTTTAGTGAGCCCTCAAATCTCTGCGCTTGAACAGTGGGGATATGGACTTGTTCTAGGGGGAGCCATAGGTAATGGACTGGACCGATTTCTAACGGGCCAAGTAGTAGACTTCTTGGACTTTCGGCTTATCCACTTCGCTATATTTAATCTAGCTGATGTCTCAATTAATTTAGGTATTGCCTGTGTATTGCTATCTGCTGCGCTCGGTTCAAAAGACTCTAGTAAGCGTTCCTACCGTGCAGGACCGTAATTAAGGTCTTGAAGATAATTTCCAGATCAAAGGTTAATGACCAATTGCTCATATAATGTAGGTCATACTCCACGCGACGAGCCATTTGGTCCAAATTATTGGTCTCTCCTCGATACCCGTTCACTTGTGCCCAGCCCGTAATTCCAGGCTTAACTTTGTGACGGAGCATGTAACCACTAATCAACTTCCGATATTGTTCGTTATGAGCTACAGCATGAGGCCGGGGACCCACTATGCTCATATGGCCCTGAAGTACATTGATAAATTGGGGTAACTCATCTAAGGATGAGCGCCGCAAAAACTTTCCTAGGGGCGTACATCGAGTGTCGTTACGCGTAGCCTGTGTAACGTTATCCCCATCTTCAGTGACTGTCATGGAACGGAACTTATATACAACAATTTCTTGCCCGTTGAGTCCATAGCGGCGCTGCTTGAAGAAAATAGGGCCTGGAGAAGTTACTTTAATTAAAATAGCGATAGCCGCCATGAGGGGAGAAATTAAGAGCAGAATAATGCCCGAAATAATAATGTCACTGACCCGTTTTGCTAGCCGAGCAAAACCATCAGCAAAAGGAGTCTCATATATTTCATAAGCAGGGACACCATTGATACTCTGCACACTCAAGCGAAGTGGGTCAAAGGCAGAGATATCTGGCATGAAATATACAGAAGCCGTAGTATCCCGCAAGGATTCAATAATTTGGTAAGCGTAGCGGGAGTCTTCGATAGGTAGGGCAATATAAACCATGTTTGTCCTAACCCTCTTCACATAATCTAGTAACTGCTCTAACTTCCCAAGAATTGGGGCTTCTAGAGGAGTAAATGATGGCGAAAAATTATTGTCAAAAAAGCCTATAAGCTTGATGCCCAAACCTGTTGAAGTAACCATTTCCGTTGCAAGTTGTCTTCCAAGAGGTGTGGCTCCTACTATGACAGCAGTACGGTTATTCGCTTCCGTATGAAGAACTTTGCGAATCAAGTAATGGGCTAAAAATATGACAAAGGGAACAGAGATAAACCAAGTGATTAGAACTTGGCGCGAGAACATTGAACTACTTTTGGTCAAATAAGCCAGAAACAGCAGGACCGCAATAATAACAGACCAACCAGCCAAGATGCGGGGTAGTTCCATCATGTAACTACCTGTTCGATATGACCGATATAGACCTGCCATCCTGAAGAGCGGGGGCGTCAAGAGGAAGGTGATAATCGCGAGATAGACATAAGCTTCCTGGTAAGGTGTCCAGGTAATGCTGTATAGACTGTAAAGTAAAAAAACAATCAGACATGGATCAATAATGCGCTGAAGAACAGTTGATAGCGAGTAAGTATGTTGTAGTGATATCTGACCCTGACTAATCATCTTTGCCTCACACTTTCCAATCTTTTTTTAATCCATGTTTAGCTTTTGTAGAGATTTCCATAGTGGTTATTCTTGGTACCAAATAAAGATTAGCTACTGATGATTTTCTCGATTGTATATCGAAATACTCCTATTTGCGAATATGCAAAGAAATCTTTTGTGAAATGTAAAATTTTGTTTTGCCTTGTAAATTATAGACTTATGCTCGTATTCAATCATCGGGACAAACACGGAAATTTCTACTCCTTAGCTCTCAGCAGGTTATGGAATGTTAAAAAAGATACAACTTTGTACACCTATACATCTCAGTGACCTAGAGAATTTTCTTCGTTTCTTGGATGCTCGATATAACAGGAAGACTTTTTATGATTTCTTGGCTAGTCATTTCTCTCTCATAGCATTTTGCTTCTTGACGCTCAGATTGCTTCTCCCCCCATAGCGAAGCTGTTACACACGGCCTATGGCCTACCCGCAAGGTAGAGGGGGGCCTGGGAGCTAGATTGCGAAGCATTTATTTATAAAATTCGCATCATCTATCTCGACACTGAATGCTGATCTATCTCCTAGCTTTATTAGAAAGAAAACTGAGGTTAAGTAAAGGCAGTATATTCACAAGATTAAGCTTGTATACTGACATATAATATTTGCCAAGCTGTGTATAAAGAAGATCTCAAATCTTTCTAAGAGGGTTCTCTCTGTCAAAATCTAGTGCTATTGAATAACTGAAAATATTTCATAAATAGAAAATCGTATAGGAATTTTCTCTAGTAATTACGCTATTAATTCTCCATAAATTCTAAACTTACTTGAATTTTTCCATTTTCTAATCAAGCAGAGATGCTCTTCTGTCCAGGATCCTGGATTGAGTTGGTGATTGGCTTAGCTTAGTGATAGCTCCCTTGACTGAGATCGGTTTATGCATAAGTTAAGTCTGTGTCTGCCCTTTCATGCAACTTATCTTCTATCGATTAATTAAGTAAATAAACGGGGAAAGAGGGGAAACCACCTGTGAAAAAGTATCTAGGAACGAAGAAGTAGAGCTCTTTGGAACTATGACAACATCTCCTTCTTGGACTTGGTTATTGTCAGCCAACTTATTGAGATCAATAGACTTGGTCTCGATTCGGCCATCCGTATTTAACCGAGTAAAGGCTACTTGACCAAGATCGGCTTTATCGGTAGGACCTCCTGCTATGGCAACAGCACCAGAGATAGAACTAGTAGGAGGAATTTCTACTTCTCCTGGTTTTTTTACTTCACCTACGACGCGCACCTTAACTGTTTTCGGAGAGAGGCTTGACCGGGCGATCAATCTGCGATCTAAGTTATCCCCGTCTGTAAGTTTAGGTATATAAAGGGAATCGCCATCCTGCAAAATAATGTCACGGTTTACTTTGTCAGACCAAATGGTGTCCCACAAATTGATGTTTGTCTCTTCTGCCTTTTGGTCTTGCTTATTGGGGTTATAGCGCTTGAGAATAACTTTGCGTATGTCAGCATTTCGGGTTACCCCACCTGCTTCTACCAGTGCTGCACTGACGGTGGCTGCTTTTGCCGGAATATTGTTGTTCGTGGTTGGTGTCGCACTAGCCAGTTGAATAGGCCCGGGACGTTGTACTTCTCCTGAGACATTGATCCGCAGCGGTCGCAGAGTGCTCAGTGCTACCGTAACAATTGGATTCTTGAGGTATGGGCGCAAACGTTGGGTAATTTCTTGAGACAGTTCATCCGTAGTTCGGTCTGCTGCTTGAACACTACCAACAATGGGGAGGCTGATATTACCGTCTGGTAATATCACCTGCGGACCTGTAAATTCTTCGTAGTCAAAAACAGTCAGCTTGAATTGGTCTCCTGGTCCTAGGACATAACCTGAACGGCTGACACCCGCATTGAAGGAAGCTGCAGTCGATGCTTGTGCATCAGTGGGTTGCTGTTGTAAGTCTGTATCTTTTAACTGTGGCTTGGGGGTTGACGGTGAATTGGGGACAAGAGGCTTCTGCTGAGCAAAGACTGGAGGTGAGAACATTAGACATGCTGCCAGTACAATGTGGCCTTTCTGAGGGAAGGAAAAATATCCAACTTGGTACTTTTTTCGGCAACTTTTTTTGTACATAGCAGGTCGGAATTTTAGCATTGGGGACTGTCTACTCACAACGAAAAGCTCTCTCAAACTAACATTCAGCGCTTGTATATGTCCTTCTTGCTTGTCTTTGGCAAATTTAAGAAGACTCAAACTCTTCTTGCTCTGAATCGGTTTGCCTCTCTGACAGAGAATTCACTGACCGAAGCGTTGGCCTTACAGGGATCGATGGTCCCAACAGATTGCTGCCAAATCTTAGCAGAGGCCCTGGATAAGACATAACCCTCATCGGTTCTCTTGACGTGGTACCAACTTCTCTCCTGGCATTCATCGCACCAAAACTCTTCCAACCATTCTCGGTCTAGGGAGACCGTTGAGTTACTT
>JBAUTB010000201.1:0-2282 GCA_049582005.1 Gloeobacterales cyanobacterium
TCCGTTGCGATCGCCTACTATGGCTTGAGCTAACTCCATAGAATTTCTCTGAATCCGTCGTTGGACTTCTCCCCTATGACATCTACAACTTCTCCCATCTCTCGTTTATTCACTTTCGTCGGAGGTACCACTGGGTCGTGGGTCGTGGATTGTATCCACTGTGTCATTGGAGAACCAATGCCCACGTCTTCGAGGCTTTCCGTTGTATCAGGGGCAGTCGAGCAGCTACCTCAAGACGCAGCATGGACACTTCGAGGAACCACAAGCAATGAGCGCTATCTCATGCGAGAGGAAAAATCTGCTCTCGCCAGCAGGCAAGAGGGACTTGGTCGCCCAGCTTCAAAGCGAGCTGCGCTTATCCCCATCCGCAAGACTGCTACTTGGTGGGCGCTGGCCCAAGACGAGCGGCGAGAGATCTTTGAGGCTCAGTCCCACCACATCGGAATTGGCATGAACTACCTTCCTGGTGTTGCAAGGAGGCTGCACCATTGCAGAGATCTTGGCACCGAAGAGCCATTCGACTTTCTCACTTGGTTTGAGTACGCACCGTCTGAGGCTACTGCATTCGAGGAACTTCTAATAGCACTCCGCACTTCGCCTGAATGGGAGTATGTTGACCGTGAAGTCGATATTCGCCTCGTCCAGGAAGAGGCCGAATCCTCCTTTTAATCGGTGAGGCGCTTTCTATTTTCTGCCTATCTGCTGATACCCAATTCAGATTAGTAGAATGCAGTCTATTAAAGCGATAGTTATCAAGGGTGAACGCCTTGCTCAAGAAAACTAAAACTGAGTACAACTTAATTTTTTCTTATGAAAAACTTAGGTTCTTCTAATTTTAGCTAAATCATTAACCTCTAAACTTAGATTGGGAGTGTATGTAAACTCCTCACACCACACAAGGGGCGAAAGCCCCTTTTCTTAAAAGCTTTACACACTTCTTACTGATTCTAAATTAGTTTGTGTTTGGTAAAATAGATGTTGTGGGCGAGTTCAGAGGAACAGTCCTATGGAAAAGCGCAAAGCCCGAAGCACATCAGGCGACAAAACAATTTGTCTGCCAATGCCACCGGATGTTGAGTATCAAGTTTTTGTCGAAGATACCGCAGGCTATCGGGCCTATCTCGACGAACTCATTAAAAAACACCCTGAATTGTTTCCAGCCGAGATTATTGACGGGTATAGCTTTCACGGATTCGTCGAGTCAGGCAAACTGCACCTGCGCACCCGCCGGATACGTCTCAAACGTAATCGCCAAGCTTACCAACTGCGTCCTGACACCGTGATGCCCTACATGATTGGTCATACCGAAGCGGTGGAGAAAGGACTGTACCTGCGACGTTATGGGGTTCCTTATGAGGCCATTGCCCATGTCTTAGGTCATAACGCCATGTATTGGTACAACGCGACCCAATCCTTAGGGCGCATCTCAATCGTCGGGGCGACGGTGAAAGACCCGTCGGCCTTCCCCCCCTGACCTAGTCGCGGATGAAAAACATAGTCGATGGCTGGGAAAACGAATCTACATTGCTGTGACGGCTGCCCAAGAATGCTTTTTAGGGGTTGGGGTGGCTCACAGTGCTGACGAAACAGGGTTGACCCAAGCCTACGGAGAATTTCAGCAAGAAGCTTTGGCGCTTAACCCAGACTATTGTCCTGATACTGTAAACACTGACGGATGGGATGCAACCCAACAAGCCTGGAAAGCGCTATTCCCAGGGATAACGCTAATGCTGTGTTTCCTACATACGGTTCTGGGCATTCAACAGCATTGTCGCAGGGATAAAGTGCTCTATAAACCCGTCACCGATAAACTATGGAGACTCTTTCATGCACTGAATCCACGGCAGTTTGGGCAACGCTTACGACGACTTCAGGAATGGGCAATCACTCATGTGTCTCATGAAATCATCCTTAAAAAGCTATTGGCACTCAACGCCAAGGCAACTCAGTTCAAACGTACCTTTGATGCTCCACAAGCTTACAGAACCAGTAATCAGGTTGATCGTTTGATCAACTATCAAGACCGCATTCTCTATCAGATGCAATATTTTCATGGTTCTGATGACTCTACCCGTATGGCTCTACGGGCGATGGCTCTGTTGTGGAATTTTCATCCTTACTGCCAAAAGATCCAAGGGGACTGCGCTTTTACCTGCTCTCCCTTTAGAGACCTAAATGACTTTGCCTATCACAACCATTGGCTCAAGAATCTCCTCATTGCTTCTTCCCTCAATGGCAGAGGGATAGGCAAATTCCCTGAACACAAACTAATTTAGAATCAG
>JBAUTB010000202.1:0-3221 GCA_049582005.1 Gloeobacterales cyanobacterium
TGGTAGCCTATGTCTCCCTTGCATCGTGCTTCTTTATTACCGACAATTTGGCAGAATATGCGAAAGGAAAAACAGCCTTTTTCTCTAGAGCGGTATGGGGACCTGCTGCGTTCGCAAACCATCTGCGAGGAAAGTCCAGGGATGATCCTGAAAGACTTTCGTACCCTGCTGGACTTTCTTCAAGAACAGGAGATATTGGTGAGCGGAGTGAATCAACTCTTGCAACTCAAATTTTTGCCAGATTTGAATCAGCGCCTCAGTCATCCCATCGATGTTCAACTCAAGCGCCCAGTGCAAAAATCCTATCCCTATATTCTTGGGCTCTGCCTCTTGCTCCGTATGGTGGGCCTCGCCCAGATTACCCCTAAGGGTAAGATTCAGACGGTTGCCCTGGATCTGGCTCTTTTGCAAGCCTGGAATCGACTGAACCCCACCGAACAGTATTTCACCTTGCTGGAAGCCTGGCTCATCTTGGCTGATGAATCCGTGATTGGCGAACGGAACGGCGGCTCTCTGAATCACCCCCTCTATAAGCTGGGGTTGTTTTGGGCTGGAGCACCAGACACTATGCAATTTCCAACCTATAAAGACCAGCAGCAGATGCAGTTCATTCCCGGTTTTCATACCCTTGCGCTGCTGGAGTTATTTGGCATGCTGTCGGTGCAATCTGGAAAGACTGAGGTAGGGCAAGGCTGGCGGGTTGAGCAAATCCAAAAGTTGCCTCTAGGCGATGCGTTGATTCAACTAGCGATTCAAACTTTCCAAGACAGTCTGGCCACCTGCGAATCCTCCCCCGAGCCAACAACTTATCCTCAGATAAGTTATGGCGTGTTGCAGCCCCGATTGCAACCATTTTTTCCAGCATGGCAAACGGTGTGGATGCTGCCTGTTCAAGGATTTCAAGCTGGAACTTATACCTTCAAGGTATCTATGGGCAAAGTGTGGCGGCGGATTGCCAGTCCTGCCGAGCAAGACCTCGACGATTTGGCGATGGCCATTTTAGACAGCTATCAGTTTGACGAAGACCATCTCTACAAATTTAGCTACAAGGATCGGATGGGTCTGATACACCGGATTTCCCATCCTGTCTGCGAAGAGCCTCCCTCTACCTCAGAGGTGAAAGTCGGTGATCTGTCCCTTTTACTGGGGCAATCGATGACGTTTCGGTATGATTTTGGCGATAACTGGAAATTTAAAGTCGAGCTTGAGACCATTTCTCCTGCCGACCCCAAATTGAGTAATTCCACGCTGCTAGAGAGTCACGGGAAAGCCCCTGAACAATATGGAGACTATGGAGATTGGTAAGCGCAGGTGTTAAGCGTTTGCGTGAACGCAGAGGTTGGGATTCCTGGCTTCACCCCAATCGACAAGATGGACGGGGTATGTTTTTGAATCTCGCCCCTTGGGGCGTATAAACCCAGATCCACACAATCTGCGATCCTCCGAGAAATCATAAACGCAGCCTATCTGAACTCGCTATCTCTATACCCCGCAGCTTGCTGCGGTTGGGTTCTTGATTTAGAATTGCTGCCAAGACCGTTTAGGCTAAAATCTTCTCGCTATAGACCACAATAGGTACGCGCTTATACGCAGGAGTTCCTGACCGTGGATCAATCTTGGCCGTAAAGAGGATATTTACCTCCGGATAGAACATCAAGGCTGCTCCTGGGCGGATGCTTCCATAGATGATCTCCACATTCTTCAGCTTACCCGCATCTCCCTGAACGGTGACGCGCTGGTGCTCCTGTAGACCTGCTTGTTCAGCGTCTTTTGGATTCATCAGGATACAGTTCCGGTGCGGCATTCCCCGATATTTATCGCCTGCTTTATAGACCACGGTATTGTGTTGGGCATAACTGCGTCCAGTGGTCAAAATAAGAACTAGGCCACGGCCTTTCTCAGCTACTTCCTTTGGTAGATGGAAGTCTTTGAGCTCCGGTAAGGTCAGGTATGGCAAGGGGGTAACGAACATTTGGGCTTTACCGGATGCTGTCGGAAATTGGGGTTCCTTAAAAATGCGGTTGGCAATGGTAAATTCTTCTTTGGTTTCATCCAAGGTTGCCATCTTTTCAAATCCTGGGATGGTCTGGCTGATCAGTTGCCGAACATACTGCGTGTCCTGAAGCTTACGCCAGTGGACGGGGGTTTCTCCAAGGAGGCGGTGGGCGATTTCCGTAAGAAATTCTACTTCTGAAATCAGGTCTGCATCCGGCCCCTGTAGATGAGATTCCCCTGGCTCATTGAGGCGAACAAAGTTGTTACCTGATTCAGTGGTGGTCCGGTGAGGATTTTCAAACCGAGTAAAAACGGGCAAGATGAGCGTATTTTTCTGGGCCAGCCCATGAAAGTGCCCCAGATTAGGCTTGGTAGCAAGGTATAGGACTGTTTCAATATGGGAGAGGGCTCGTTTGGCCTGGGTTAGGTCAGGATTGGCTGCGTACAGGTTGCCGCCTAAACAAAGCAGGGTATCTACGCGACCAGCCTCAGCCGCTTCCATCAAGGCACGGGTGTCATAACCAGGGACCCGACTTAAAGAACGCCCCAACAGCTTTTCCAAGGCTTCCTGGATTTCTTTTTTTAAGCGGATGGTAACCCCCATCGAACCAAAGCCTTGGACATTAGAATGTCCTCGAATCGGCATGGTCCCGGCCCCTTCTTTTCCGGCGTTACCCGTGAGGAGCGCTGTATTCGCAATGCTATAAATGTTGTCTACACCATTTTCTTGCTGGGTAACGCCCATGGCCCAGGCAAAAACCACTTTGCTAGAGGTGCTAACGATGTGAGCGGCCGCGATAATCTCTTCTTTGGAAATGCCGGAGGTTTGAGTAATGGCACCCCAGGAAGTGCTTTGGGCATATTCCACCACCGCTTGCCAACCCTCGGTGTGAGCGTTCAGATATTCTGTCTGGATACATTCCTGCTCGATCAGGGCCTTTTGAATGCCGATGAATAGGGCTACATCACTACCTGGTATCGGTTGCAGGTAAAGCGAAGAAATGGATGAACCCCCAAGCAAGGACTGAAGGGGATGAGCGGGAGAGGCAAATTTAACTAAGCCAACTTCAATCGTGGGGTTGATGATGACCACCTTCCCACCACGCGCGCGCAATTTAATCAGTTCATTCATTAAGCGTGGATGGTTGGCAGGGGCATTAGAGCCGATCAGTACGACACAATCTGCTTTTTTCAGTCCCTCCAGGCTCACCATAGAAGTACCAGAG
>JBAUTB010000203.1:0-37821 GCA_049582005.1 Gloeobacterales cyanobacterium
CATCAATATAGCTAATCGCACTTGGGCATAAATCATGCTACGGGAAACCATAAGGCAAGAAATCGATAAACTAAGCGAGAGCCAACTGAGGAAAATCTCTGAATTTATCACCTCGATCAAAACTCAGACTCAGCAACTGGCCAAGACCATCCCATTTTGGCAGCGGGCAACTCCTGCGGAGCGGGCTCAGGATTTTCGGGCATGGGTTGCTCAGCTTCCCCAAACACGCTTAAGCCTTATAGATGAAGCTTTTGACCGTGGCAGTATTTACGAATACTGACCAAGTACTTGCTGGACACCAATATTGTCCTGCGGTTTAGCAATCCGTCTGATGCTCAGCACGATTTAGCCACAGATGCAGTTGCCACTTTGCTGATGCAGGCAGATGAATGATACCTGACAGCTCAAGTGCTGATTGAGCTTTGGGTTGTGGCCACACGCCCTGTTGATGTCAATGGTTTGGGTTGGTCGTTGAACAAACGCGCTACGTGATTGATCAACTGCTTGACCGTTTTCCGGTCGCGGAGGAAGTATTTGAGATTTTTCCAGCTTGGCTGAATCTGGTGACTGAAAATCAAATAAAAGGTAAACGGACCCATGATGCTCGTATCGTAGCTGTCATGTTGGCCTCTGGCATGAGTTACGTTCTAACCCTGAATCCAAATGATTTCTCAGGTATTCCTGGTAACGATAGTGCATCCCCAGGAAATCGTGGACTCTGATATTAAAGCTACTGATACTGAATAAATGAAGCAAGTAAAACAATCGAAGGCACTTATTAAATCCAACGGTTGAGAATGTCGGCAGATAAGCATTAGTTGGTACGCTAGAGGGCGATCCCAAAGCATGAAGCCATGGCTGACCTTGTTCTGATTTATCCCTATGTCCACCGGGAAAGCCCTCGTCGCAATCTCTGGCTCTTTCCACCCTTGGGACAAGGTTTCATCACAAGCTATCTCCAAAGTAAGGGCTTCACCGTCCGTCTTTTGGACTGCACCTTCAGGGGAACCGATTGGGCCGTGGAAGAGGCCATCCGGGAAAATCCGAAAGCCATTGGCGTCTATTGCATGGTGACCATGCGAGAAGACGCTGAATACATAGGCCAGCAATTGCGCGCAAAAATGGGAAATTCCGTTCCCTTAATCGCTGGAGGCCCCATGCCATCCGGCAATCCCAAACTTTTCTTGCCTCTCTTTGATCTCGTCATGCAAGGAGAAGGAGAACTGGTCTGGGAAAAACTTCTGGAATGTCTCCAAGCCAACCAACCCTATAAATACCTAGAAAGCCTCTGCTACAAAGACGAACAGGGAAAAATAGTTCAAAATCCCCGTCTGCCCCTCATGCCTAAAGATCTCCTGGAACAGGTTCCGATGCCCGACCGGAGTCAATTTGACCATCAGGGCTATCTGCCCTACTGGGAAAAGCACTTTGGCTATAAACAAACCACCGTATTTACGGCACGGGGCTGCCCCTATGGATGTGAATACTGTGACCAGCCTATCTTTGGAGCGACCTATCGGGAGCATACGGTAGAACAAGTAATGACGGATATTGAGCAAGCGCTAGCCGATGGCTACAACCGTATCTGGTTCGCCGACGATATTTTTATGCTCAATTGGCAGCGCTCTTTGAAAATCTGTGACGAAATTTTGGCGCGGGGGCTGAAATTCAAGTGGGATTGTTTAGGTCGGGTAGATGTCAATCCTAAAGTGTTTACCAAGATGGCAGAGGCGGGCTGTGACCGAATCTTCTTTGGGGTGGAATCTGGTTCGATGCGCGTCCTCAAGCAGATGGGCAAAAAATTCACTCCAGAAAAAGTCCACCAAGCCATCCATGCTGCGCAACAGGTAGGCATCAAACCGGCAGCCTTTTTCCAAATCGGCTATCCCGGAGAAACCACTGCAGAAATGTTGGAGACTCTCCGTTTTATTCCGACCCTGCCGTTGGATTACTTGAGTTTCACCATTACCTATCCCTTGCCGGGTACTGCCCTCTTTGACCGCGTGGTATCGGAAGGAAAACTCACGGAAACGGAAGCGGATGAACGGCCAGAATGGAAGCGGGCTGGGCATAATGTCCTGACCTATAAAGCAGATCATTCACAAGTAAAACTACGCACTGCCATCTATGCCGGTCGAGCCCGTTTCTTGGCAGAGAAACATCTAGGGGTGGTAGGAAAAACCCTGGGACCCTTGATAACCCAAGCCGCAACCATGACACTCCAGCGCCTCTCTTAGGTCTATAGTGGATCTTAGGAGGCACTAGATGTAGGAACAGATAGGTACTCTAACAGCGTCTAGGAGTTATGGCCCGTGAGAAGTAATCGTATGAAATTTTTTCAACAAGAGCTTATGACTGCTGGGACCGCAGGCAGTATAGCCCTGATTGGTGTGATTGGCCTGTCTACGCCCGCCTGGGCAGACCGGATCACGGACATGATTCGCAAAGCGAATACTCTCGCCGACAACGGTTATCTATCATCGGCTATCACCACCTATAGGTCAGCGGCCGAACTCGATAGCGAGAAGAAACTCAGTCAGCAGAATGCTTCGCTTTACTACAATATGGGCCTTTTAATGGCACAAGAAGGGAAAAAAGAAGAAGCCCGAGATGCTTTTAGACAAGCACTGGCTATCAAACCAGACCATTTCAAAGCCCAATACAATCTCGCGCTGATTCTGGACGACCTGGGAGAGAAAGCTAAAGCGCAGGAAGCCTTTGGAAAGGCCTTAGGCATGGCCTCTGCGAACGCTCCTATGGCTCAAGAGATTCTCCAAACCATGGATGAACGCAATCTAACCAGAAAATAAGTGACTGCCTTCAGCTTCTTCGATCGTTTCGTAGCGATACTGGAGCCTCTCTAGAGAGAGCGTTTTCCCTGTTTCCGGGTCCACCTCCAGCACCAAGCCACAAAATTGGACGGCTCCTGTTTCCAATACATTCAAACGGGCAGGCATTTGTTTAGCCATCCGATAGATAGCTCCTTCTTTTTCCATACCAATTACCCCATCCATCGGTCCTGTCAGACCAATATCCGTAATGAAGGCTGTGCCGCCGGGCAAAATTCGTTCATCAGCGGTTTGCACATGGCTGTGAGAGCCTGTCACGGCGGTTACTTGACCAGCCAGGTACCAACCCATGGCTTGTTTTTCACTACTGGCCTCTGCATGTATATCCACCCAAATAATGGGAGTTTCAGCTTTAAGGGCACTAACTTCCCGGTCTACGCTCTGGAAGGGGCAGTCTAGAGCCTGCATGAAAACCCGGCCCATGATATTGATCATGCCTATGGGTAGACCACCGCAAGGAATCACCGCATGACCTTTACCCGGTGTACCAGGGGGAAAGTTTGCCGGCCGAACAACATTAGGCACTTGGTCAATAAACTCGATCAGTTCTCTTTGGTCCCATACATGGTTTCCCATGGAAAACCCATCAATGCCTGCGTCACACAATTCTTTGTACTGCTTGAGGCCCATCCCGAAGCCATGGGCGACATTCTCCGCATTGATGAACACTCCGTGGAGGTCATAGTGGCTTCGTAGCTGAGGAATCAGAGCTGCCAAGAGTCTACGACCAGGGCGTCCCATGACATCAGCGGTGAGGAGAAGATGGATAGAATTTGACACATTTTTATTCCTGCTTTTGCCATAGTACGTTCTCGCCCAAACTTCTTGATAACGATAATTTAGAGGGCAAGGGTTACGCTAGAAACAAGCATGGCTCAACCCTGAGGTCTGAATGATGATTGCCTCTCCCCAACCCACCTATCTCTCCCCTGAAGAATACCTTCAGATGGAAGAACACAGCTCTATCAAGCATGAATACATGGATGGGCAAATTCATGACTTAGCAGGGGCGCTTGATGCCCATGTCACCATAGCCGGAAATCTTTTTTCCCTGCTTCGTAATCATCTTCGAGGCTCTGGGTGTCGTGTTTACATCTCCGATATGAAAGCCCGCATTGAATCCCTCAATCGGTTCTACTATCCAGATATCATGGTCACTTGCGCCCAACAAGACCAAGAAACTCCAGCTTATAAAAAGTTCCCCTGCTTAATTGTTGAAGTTTTGTCTGACTCCACAGAGGCTTTTGATAGAGGCGATAAGTTTGCCGATTACCAGCAACTGGAGAGCCTACAGGAGTATGTCTTGATTAATAGCAAACGTCAGCGCGTCGAATGCTTCCGCCGCAATGGGGAAGGGCTGTGGATATTGCAGTCCTATAGCTCAGAACAGAGGTCATTCCAGCTTAAAAGCGTTGACTTTGAAGGGATTATGGAAGCCCTTTATGAAGATGTGGCTTTTGGCTAATGATTGAGTATTAGCCGTTCAACGTTTATGCACGTCCAAAGTAACAGTAGCTTCTTCCAAAACAAGCCCTTTATTGCTATAAAACTGGACCGCTGTCTTCCCCAACAGATATAAGAAAGTAATATTTGCTCCAGCACCCAGAGCTGCTCCAATCAGAGGAATCGAACGGGTCACAAATTTCTCCGCCAATTTGCCCCCTACCACTTTAGCCAGTTGCTCTAGCAAAACGGGAGTGACTTTTTGTTCAAACACGCGCAAACCTGCGGTTACTGCTCGATCAGAACCTGCCCCTATCGCCATAACCAGAACCAGTTCCCCCTTGCGTTCTTGGGCTTCCAGGTCCAGACCATGGGCCGCAGCGATCTCATAGACCAGTTCCATCTGGATAACCACCGTGGTGATCACATCCAGGACAATAAAGGGTACATTCAAACCCGGTGGCACCAGACCCGAAGCAAAACCGATTCCCCCTATATACTTAGCTTTACTCCAAATCAGGCGTTGACTAATCTGGGCTGGGGTCTCTTGGGGATAGGCCCTCTGGAGTTTAGCTACCCGATTGCGCGCTTTGTGAATATCCACCTTATTCAACAGGTCCAAGAGCCAATTGGCTCCTAAATACTTCGTTAAAAGGCGAGAAAGCCAGTTTTCTTTAGTTTTGCTGACCGTATCCCCCAAAAATTCACTTAAGGAGCCAACCCAAGACATCGCTTTGGATGGAGCTTTATAAACTCCCGTAGTTAGTTCTTTTTTCATGGAGCCGGGAAGTATGGGCATTAAAGAACCCTAAACCTGTTATGTCCCTATGCTAACCTGCCAGCTACTAAGTCTTATTTGCGGGGCTGCGTAGTTTTTATGAACCAGCAACGGCTCCACTAAAATTGAGCTGCCACCGGAACAACCATCAACCATTCCTCATACTTAGGCAATTGCCCGCGCACCACTTGCTGATAGAGGTCTCGCAGTTGTTGGGTCAGAGCCCCAGTTTTTCCACTACCAATCACCCGATGATCCACCTTGGTGACGGGAGCAATTTCTGTAGCCGTACCACAAAGGAACAGTTCATCGGCTACATAAAGTTCGGTCCGGTCTATCGAACGGCCTTCTACTGCTATCCCCAATTCCTGTTTCGCCAACTGAATCACCGTGTCTCGGGTGATGCCTTCGAGGATATTGCTGGTCACCGAAGGTGTAACTAACCGTCCATCGCGCACCAGAAATAGGTTCATCGCACTGCCTTCTGCCACATGCCCATCTTCAGAAAGCAGAATGGCATCATCAAATCCAGACAACTTAGCATCGGTTTTCGCTAAGGCTGAATTGACATAAGCACCATTGACCTTGGCACGGGCAGGCATCATGTTATCGTCCAGGCGACGCCAAGAAGAAATGCCTACATGTAATCCTTTTTGGGTGTCAATGTACTGCTGCAAAGGCACCGTAAACAGGCAAAAATCATCTTGAGTATTGGGCGTGTTGAGAAACGGATCAATGCGCAGATCGGCTTTATAAATAATCGGACGCAGGTAGGTGTCGCTTTGACAATGATTCTTCTGAAGAATTTCTGCTGTCAGCTCTAGCATGCGCTCAACACTGAGAGGGCAGTGCAGGTAAAGAATTTTGCAGCTACGCTCCAAGCGAGCGTAGTGTTCCTTGGCCCGAAAAACCAGGATTTGCCCCTGGTCCGCCATCCAATAAGCCCGAATTCCTTCAAAAACCGAGGTTCCATATAGAAACGCATGGGTGCGGATATCCAGGGTAGCCTTCTCTAGGGGTAAAAATTCACCCCGCACATAGGCTACCTGCGCTAGACCAGACTCCTCTGTCACGTGTTCAACCTCATCGTCTTAGACTTTCATGATTTCCTGCTCTTTAGCCGCAAAGAGTTTATCGATTTGCTCTGTGTATTTGGCTGTTAGCTTCTGCGCCTGGTCCTGTTGGTCACGGGAAGTATCTTCTGAGAGGTCCCCATTTTTTTCTTGTTTGCGTATACTTTCAATGACATCCCGACGGATATTGCGCACCCCAACCCGGCTTTCTTCGGCCAGGGTGTTAAGTGTTTTGACCAATTCCTTGCGACGCTCTTGCGTGAGCGCAGGAATATTAAGTCGGATGGTAGACCCATCATTATTGGGAGTCAGTCCCAAATCTGATTCGGCGATGGCCCGTTCAATATCGCGCATCACTGATTTGTCAAATGGTTGAATCAAAATCGTAGAACTATCAGGGGTAGTTACGGTCGCCAGAGATTTTAATGGAGTCGGAACCTCATAATAGGAAACCATGATTCGGTCTAAAAGGCTGGCAGAAGCACGCCCTGTGCGAATGGTATTGAAGTTATGAGAAGCAGCCTCCAAGGCTTTCTTCATACGTTCCTCAGCATCTTTGAGGTCCATGGCATCTCTCTCCTTAAGCAGTCAATAAAAGGCTTTGCTATCGTTGTACGCAGACTCAATATTCTATAGTGTCAGACTTATGGCAAAAAAAAGACCGGAAATATCCGGCCTTAGTCATACTTTGAGGGGGAAAACGTACAGCTTGTTTTCACTAGCCATAGCGTAGCAAACTTTTCCTACACTGCATATAGTTTTTCCAAGAATGAGCGATGATGTTTACTTTTCTTGATGCAGCAGGCTACCGCACCCATTACCGAAAGATAGGGAAAGCGAGAAAAGTTCCCCCGATAGTGGTAATTCACGGTTTGATGTCCACCTTAAACCTGTGGAATTATGTACATGTGCCTTTAGCAGAGCATGATCAAGTTCTGGCCTACGATCTTCTGGAATGTGGCCTTTCAGAGAAAAAAGGGCATATCACGGACGGTGAGGTCCTGCCCCAAATGGTTGAACAGCTGAGAAATCTATTAGATAGTTTCGAGTGGCAAGAGGCTACGCTGATCGGAGCTTCCTTAGGGGGAGCCGTTGCGCTCTCTTTCGCCTCCCAATATCCAGAGCGTGTCCATCGTCTGGTCTTGGCAGCTCCAGCCTGTTATCCGATGCCCTTTCCTGGCGGTACTAAATGGCTCGCGATGTCGGGATGGGGAGAGGGGATAACCCTCTGTGCGCCGCTGATTCCGCGCAACCTATATGCACGGGCCGTACTTCAGTCGAATTACCATCGGGGTACTTCTTTAAAAGATGTAAGCGATACAGAAATACAGCTTTTCTTGCAAGGTTTAGATCCAGACCTTCGAGCGGTGTTTGCTGGGGGGAAAGCCATACTCCGCTCTATTCGATGGCCAACGGAAGCAGAGCTGGAAAACACGTACTCAAACATCCACATCCCGACGCTGATCATTTGGGGAGAAGGAGACCGTGTCATTTCTCCAGCTTTTGGGATGCGCCTAGAAAAAAACATGCCCCAGGCGATCTTGAAGACACTGTCTGGAGCGGGACACCTTAGCTTTTTAGAAAAGCCCAGAGATTTTCTGGGACTCACCTATTCTTTTTTGTCTGACCCATTTTAGGCTCAAGAACCCCTTACTACAAATAGCAATGGGGGTTTTCTTGCTGTTGCAGCAGTAAGTGCAAATCATCTGGATCTACCAAATGGCAGCCAGCCTCATGGTTTGGTCCAACCTCTGTACAAATTTTGACCCAGCCGTTGGGAAGCACCGAGACTACTGTGTGTTCCTCCTCAGCTACAAACTGTCCGCGATGGTTCCGGGTATCAGGAAGAGGTTGGACTTGCTTGCATTTAAGTTCTGTGAGGTTCATAGTTTTTTATCCACGGTAGGGGGAGCAAGGCTTAAAATCACAGAAAGTAATTGGGATCACTTCTGCGTGAACCTCAACATACAGGATATTTTTGGGAGGGTTCTACTTTTACAAAAAACTTAATGTTCAAATCAAACTTTAAGAACTGTTTAAAGAAATTCCAAAATTCCAAATCTCTATAGCAACTAAGTTTCAAGGTTTTAGAGCCCCTCTCAAGATGCAACTTCAGTTTACAAAAGGAAATATATAAGTTAATACGAGAGAGCTCTAAATCGCAATAGCCATGCTCACAGGTGATCCCCCTAGCAAAAAATAACAGCAATCAAAAAACATAGGACCTGATAGCAACACTTGATCCCCATTCCTGATAACTTTTTAGCGCGTAGACATTCCAGAGGCAAAGCAAATAGAGTAATAAATGTTACAGATAGCTGCATCAGGCTGATTTGTGCATGCAAGTCTGCTGCTCAGGCTCGGAAAAGATACGAGCTATGGCTCGACAGGCAGGTGCCTGGATTTCGGGAAGGCCCCCTGTGATGAGTTTGGAGTACCATGCACTGGAGGATCGGACAAGCGCTATTGGGGTTAATGTACCCACGACGTTCCTTTATGCATCTATGCATCACTATTGGTGGACAGGACAGTTACATTTTGGAAATACCCTGGATCTGAGCATTGATGATCCAGGCTTTATCTATGGAGCCACGGTATTTACCACCCTCCGCATCTATCACCAAAATCCTCAGCATCCTTTAACAGCCCTAGAAGCCCACCTTAAGCGTTTAGAAATCCAGGTCGATACCCTCGGATGGGAGGCTCCTTCTTGGGAACAGGTCAACCTTGCGGTACAGGCCTTGGCCCCGAACTATCCCGTCTTGAGAATTACGCTCTTACCGGATGGAAGAGAACTGGTAACAGGGCGTGCCCTTCCTCCCGATTTAGAGCAAAAACAGCAAAAGGGGGTGGTCTTACTCGCCGTAGAGGGAGGTCGGAGTTGGCCTCAGCTGAAAACAGGAAACTACTTGGTGTCCTTCCAGGCTTTCCGCAAGGCCGAAGCTCAAGGCGCTCAGGAAGCGATCTTGATGCAAGAAGGAACTTGGCTAGAAACCAGTCGAGGCAATCTCTGGGCTTGGGATGGAATCCAGTATCTAACGCCTCCTGAGGAAGGTTGTCTTGCCGGTATCTTTCGGCAGCAGTTACTTTCCACGTTGGCCCATCTAGAGATACCTCATGCCGTGGTTCCCTTTACACCAGAACGCCGACGCAGTTTTCAAGCGGTAGGGTACGGCAACAGTGTGGTGGAACTGCTACCTGCACGCGGGATCATGGGAGCGGAGGTTTTGGGAAGTTCTGAGGCATGGAAAGAACTTAGAGATCTAACGCCCATGCACAGACTTCTTCGTTATTTTCATCAAACCCCTGGACTTTGAAGTCACCAAATATTGAAGGCGGAGCTTGGAAGCTCTACTATGAGAGATAAGGTTAAAAAACTTAATACTTGCGGATTAATTATTTGTCAGGGGGCGTTTTCTACAGTGAGCGATAACAAGGATAAGAAGAACAACTTAAGGAATGCAGGGCTTTATGTACTGCTGGCCATTGTTGTAGTTTCTTTGGGCGTAACTTTCTTCAATCCCCAATCTAATGCCCGTCCCGATATCTCCTACACCGAGTTTCTCGACAAGGCTAAGAGCGGTCAGGTAGAGATGGTGCGCATCGCCCAGGATAATCCAAAGGCCGAAGTTACCCTCAAAGATGGAGCACGTGTTGCCGTCTCTCTGCCTCCTGCTGATCCGGATCTCCTCAAGATTTTGGAGACCAGTGGGGTAGATGTGGTGGTGAGTTCTCCTAGCAACAATGGACAAGTGCTCTCGATGCTGAGTACTTTCTTGTTCCCGCTATTGCTTTTGGGTGGGCTCTTTTTTCTATTGCGTCGTGCCCAATCGGGTCCTGGTAATCAGGCTATGAATTTTGGCAAATCCAAAGCCCGCGTTCAGATGGAATCTCAAACCAAGATTACCTTCCAGGATGTGGCTGGAGTTGATGAAGCCAAGCTTGAATTGGCAGAGGTTGTAGATTTCTTGAAGAACCAGGAGCGCTTTGATGCTCTTGGAGCCAAGATTCCTAAAGGTGTGCTCTTAGTGGGCCCCCCAGGAACGGGTAAAACCTTGTTGGCTAAAGCGATTGCGGGAGAGGCTGGAGTTCCTTTCTTTTCTATCTCTGGTTCTGAATTCGTAGAAATGTTCGTAGGGGTTGGTGCCGCTCGCGTTCGTGACCTTTTTGAACAAGCCAAGAAAAATGCTCCTTGCATCATCTTCATCGATGAAATTGACGCCGTCGGTCGCCAGCGCGGAGCTGGTTTAGGGGGAGGTAATGATGAGCGTGAGCAAACGCTCAACCAGTTGCTGACCGAAATGGATGGTTTTGAAGGCAACACCGGCATCATCATTGTTGCTGCCACGAACCGTCCTGATGTCTTGGATGCAGCCCTACTTCGTCCTGGCCGTTTCGATCGCCAAGTCGTCGTCGACCGTCCTGATTTCAAGGGACGTCAAGAAATTCTCAAAGTCCATGCCCGTGGTAAGGCTTTGGTCAACGTAGATCTAGAGCGTATTGCTCGCCGCACTCCAGGATTTACGGGAGCTGATTTGTCCAATCTTCTGAATGAAGCTGCTATTTTGGCAGCCCGCCGTAACCTGACCGAGATTTCGATGGACGAAATCAACGATGCCATCGACCGAGTGATGGTGGGTCCAGAGAAGAGGTCTCGTATGATTGCAGACAAGACCAAGCGATTGGTTGCCTATCATGAAGTCGGTCATGCTCTAGTCGGTCGCTTTATGCCTAATCATGACCCTGTACAAAAGATCACGATTGTTCCTCGGGGTATGGCTAACGGCCTTACCTGGTTTATCCCTAACGATGAACAGATGACGACCCGCGCCCAGCTTATGGACCAAATGGCTACTGCTTTGGGAGGCAGAATTGCCGAAGAGTTGATCTACGGCCCGAAGGAAGTCACCACCGGAGCCTCTAATGACCTGGAGCGGGTTGCTTCCATGGCGCGCCAGATGATCACCCGCTATGGCATGAGTGAGCGTTTAGGACCGATTGCTCTTGGCAATCAAAGCGGCAACATGTTCTTAGGCCGCGACTTTACCCAAGGTCGGGATTTCTCTGAAGAAACTGCTGCTGCCATTGATGAAGAAGTGCGCAAGCTGATTGACCAGGCTTATCGCCGCGCTCGTCAAGTGCTCAGTGACAATCTTCCTCTCTTGCACAAGATCACCGATGCTCTCATGGAAAAAGAAACGGTAGATGCGGCTGAAATGGAAGAAATCATTGAAGCGCATCGTCAAAGTTTAGCGGTTGCTTAACTTGCTCCATTAACTATCTAAAACCTGCCTATATTAGGCAGGTTTTTTTATCTCTTGTATAAAATTTTAGGCTGGCTAGAATATAGGTAAGGAGTGCCTTTGACAGAAGAATACACTCGCGGTTGCCTTGCAATAGCAAACGAGTGTGGTTTTGCCTTTTCCACAACGAATTAGATTTTGGGATCCCAGGATCCAAAGGAGTCATCAAGATGACTACTAACTACATCGCACTTGCCATGGATAATGCTATACGGGCATGGCAAGGAGACCCTAAAGCGCTTGAGACAGTGCGACAAGCCGCTGAGCAGGTTGGCTACGAGGTTGAGGAGGATGACCTCGGAGAGATGATGGCCCATTCTCCCTTCCTAGAAGCTTTGGCGTGGGGCTTGAAAGAGCTAGATGAAGAAACAGCCGTTAGACATTAAGAGACCGGATGTGCATGAATGAGTCTGTGTTTAAGGGTCGGTTGATGGACTATCCTGGTTTGCTATGTTCACAGGAATTATTCAGGAACTAGGGGTTCTTCAAGACATCACTCCCGAGACCGTGGAAGTTAAAGCCTCTGCTGTCCTTAGCGATATTGCGCTTGGGGACAGTATTGCGGTGGATGGGGTTTGCCTAACGGTTGTGGCTTACGATGCCAGCTCTTTTAAGGCAAGTATTTCTCCAGAGACGTTGCGCCGTACGACCTTAGGGGATAAAACCCAAGGCGCACAGGTCAATTTGGAGTCGGCCCTGAGAGCAGGCGGTAAGCTTGGAGGCCATTTTGTTACAGGTCACATCGATGGTCTGGGTTACTTAATCGCTAATGAACAGACTGGAAATAGCTGGGAATTGACTTTTGAGAGCAAAACCCTCCAGCGCTACATTGTCTCTAAAGGCAGCATTGCCGTGAATGGCGTAAGTCTGACGGTAGCTCGCTGTGCGGAAGATGGCTCTTGGTTTACGGTGGCTGTAGTACCGCATAGCTGGGAAGAGACCAATCTTGCACAACTGACTCCTGGCACTCCTGTCAATCTGGAAGGAGACGTACTGGGTAAGTACGTAGAAAAGTTTATGGGATTAGCCTCTAGCGCTCAAGCAACAAAATCTGAATTGTCTTTAGAGTTTTTAGTGGAGCACGGTTATTAAAGCTTTTCTCGTTCGTGTGGAGTAGTCGGGAGTTTTGGCTCCGCTCAACCCGAGCAAGCATATTTCTTGCAATCAAGCATTGTTATTGCTGTGCCGTTATGTCAGCCCAACCAATTTTGCACTTAGCTCCCAGAGGCGTCGAGTCTTGACGTCATCGCTGGCTTTTTCTGATAGCTCCTGCACAAAAGACTCGCGACCTTCTTTTTGTCGATTGCCCCAGCTCCAATGCACCCCTGATTGCTTGAATGCAGGATCCGCAACTACTTGGGCCACCCGTTCCCCAGCCAGTTCTTGGGACACATAGCCGCCTGTAATATTCTTCTGGAACCACGGGAAGATTTTTTGGAATAGGGGAAGGCTATTGCGGAATAGGGGCGTATCGGCCACGCAGCCTGGATAGAGGGTGTTAAAGACAATTCCGGTCGAATCGTGATAGCGACGATGTAGCTCTCGGCTCGTCATCATATTACAGAGCTTGCTGTCTTTGTAAGCCTTACCCGCCTTGAACGCCTTACCGTCAATCATCGCGATCGGCGCTTTAAATCCGTCCTCTAAGCCCTGGAGATCACCCAAATCGGCAGGCGCAGGAATAGGAATCTTCCCGCCTAACTCCTTAGAATTCGCTGTCACGGTTCCCAAAATGATCAATCTTGGGTCTGAAGAGGATGAGCGCTTCAGATCTTCTAGCATCAGGTTGCATAGGAGGAAATGTCCTAGGTGATTCGTGGCAACACTCAGCTCAAATCCTTCAGGACTGCGCAGCGGTTCTTTGAGCAAAGGCATATAGGTGGCAGCGTTACACACCAGGGCATCTAAGGACTTGCCGCTTGTTCTGAAGTTTTTCACGAACTGTCGAACGCTCTCCAAAGAGGCTAAATCGATAGGCATGATCGTGTAGCTATCCGCAGGCATTCCCACTATTTGAGCAGCTTGTTTTGCTTTGGCTGCATCCCGACAGGCCATCACCACATGCCAACCCTTTTGCACCAGAGCTTTTGCGGCATATAAACCCACCCCTGAAGATGCGCCCGTGATTACGACTGTTGATTGCTGATTCTGTACCATTTTGTTCAAATTTTATTAATTGATATAGATTGCATCCTGAAATTCCAAGGACTTCCACACTCAGAACCCCCTAGCTCCCATAAAAGGGGGCTTTAAGTACATAAGTCCTGCTACGTTACAGTATATGGAGAAAAATTTTCATCCTGACAGGCGAGGACATCGGGGTAGCAGACTAGTAATCGCCTAGATGAATAAACTTGCATCAATTTTAAAGAAATCTGCTAGTGCTTTTGCCTGAGTTTTGCTGATGCTCCGCTTTCCATTCACCACTTCAGAGGTAACTCCTCGTGAACCAATCACCCCAATTAAGTCTTCTTGTTTACAGTCTCGCACCTCCATCAAATGGAGCAGTATCTCTAACGGAGAACTTTCAGGAATAGGATAATGTTCTTCCTCAAATTTCTCGATCAAAGTAACTAACAGCTCTAATAATGCTTCTTCTTCAGGAGTCCGAGTGGATCGATGTTCTAGTTCTTCTGCTATTGCGATCGCTCTATTATTCTCTAATTCAGAAGTGATTACTTTAGGGCGGTATTGTGCAAGCAAGCTGCCATAAGTATCTGGGTTAAAAGTAAGGGTCATTTTTCCATTGCTCCTTGTCATATTCAGCGTGTGTCAGGATGTATTTGATATAGATACGCTGTTTTATATAGTTGATATCTGAAATTAAGCGGTACGTATTACCTTTAATATTAAATACAGTAAAGTTGCCCACTGCTTCTGCTTTTGAATATATTGCTTGCACTTCAACTAAGCTTTCCCACTGAGCTTTGCTAGCGACTCGATACCACGAGGCTAATACTTCACAGGAATCTGCATGTTTCTCGCAAAAGTCTCGAAGTATCTTTCGACTAATTACGTGCACGGAAAGGAAAGCTGTACTATTCTGATATTCTCATTTCGAGAACTTGATGTCAAGGATTCTTGATTGCATTTAGCAATTATAAATTTGGATTTGCTGCGCAGTATACAGACATAAAGGCTACCGTTCGGAAGAGGATGAGCCTAAGTCAAGTGGGTGCAAGCACAGCAATGAAAGACATCTTAAATTTTGCGATGCTGATGAGACAATTTCAGCAGGTAATTAGTGGGATTAGGGACCCTCGTAAAGCCAGTCCGAACCAGCAGTACGCTTTGAAAGATGTGCTCTTGAGCGCCTTTGGGGTGTTCTTTATGCAATGTGCGTCCTTTTTGGAGTATCAACGCCAAGTCCATAGTCGCAACGGCAAAGATAACGTTCAATCGCTGTTTGGGGTAACTCAGATTCCGACCGATAACCAGATCAAAAATATTCTCGACCAAATCGCTGCCCTACATGTCTTTGGCGTGTTTGCATGGGTGTATCGAACGCTACAATCACGCGGGGTGTTGCGCCAGTACGAGGTACTCGACGGACAACGGTTGGTGGCCTTGGATGGCGTCGAATACTTCTCCTCTCAATCGGTTCATTGTGCCTGTTGTTCTCATCGCACCCACCAGAATGGGACAGTGACGTATTTCCATGGTGCGATTTTGCCGGTCATTGTCTGCCCGAATCAGTCATCGGTTCTCAGTTTGCCGCCTGAGTTCATCACGCCACAAGACGGACATGACAAGCAAGATTGTGAACCCGTTGCGGCCAAGCGCTGGTTGGAGAAGCATCAATCCTGGTTTGAGCCAGGGACTATTACCCTGTTGGGAGACGACCTCTATAGCCGTCAACCGATGTGTGAATGGGCCTCCCAACGGGGATACCATTATATTTTTGGCTGTTTGCCCAACTCCCATCGCAGCCTCTATGAATGGCTAAATTTCTTGGAGGCTAATGGTGAAATCCAGCAGGTGCAGCACCGCCAGCGCCACGGCAAGGATTGGCACCTTTATACCTACCGTTGGCTTAATCAAATTCCCTTACGAGACGAGCAGCCCGCCATTCAGGTTAATTGGTGCGAGCTCACGATTACACGAGCGTCAGATGACCATCAGATCTATCACAATGCCTGGATTACAGACCATTTCATTGACCTTGCCAATGTCGCTGAGATTACCTCATCTGCTCGGGCGCGCTGGAAGACGGAAAACGAAAATCACAATGTGCTCAAAACCAAGGGCTATCACCTGGAACATAATTTCGGTCACGGTAAGAAGCATCTGGCCGCCTTGCTTTTGACCCTAAATCTACTGGCTTTTTTATTCCATACCGTCCTCCAACTGCTCGATCCGCCCTATCAGCAAATTCGTCAGCGTCTGGGCACCCGGCAACGCTTTTTTAACGACCTGCGCGCACTCACCTGTTACTTGGTGTTTGAAAGCTGGCAGCATCTCATTGCTTTCATGCTCGAACAGTCTGTCCCTGCTAAAACCATGAATTCGTCTTAATTTTCCAAATTTATAATTGCTGGATTGCATTACACATTATGGTAGGGAGCCTATTCTTCTAACAAGCTTGCAAATAGTTCTCAAACGCTCTTAAGGTAATGCTAGATCCTTCTTTCCAAGCACGCTCCACATATTCAGGGATGAGTTGTTTAATAGGAAACTTAGGGAATAGAAGACTCTTTGGACTTTCTTGGTACTGCTGCCCATCGAATAGGTAAATACAGAGGTCTTGGCCTCGATAAATCCAGAGTTCAGGAACTCCAATCATCTGATAATCTTCAGGTTTTGTAGACGAAGTAAAGTCTATTTCAAGGGCTAAATCAGGAGGCGGATCAGTTTCTAAATCGATACGGTCTTTTCCAAGAATAGCCTCGCGATTCTGAATATAGAAACAGGCATCCGGTTCCAGGCTTTTCTGCTCAAATCGTTTTAGGGTAATCGGGTCAAAGCTCTCCCAGTCTTTTCCTTGATAGCGCAAGAGACTTTTTACTAAATCAGAAAGGGTATCTGACTTTTTGCCATGTCCAGGCAGAGGGGCCATGATCCGAATCTCTTGAGTTTTTGCATCGAAATAGATCTTGATAGCTGCCCTATCCTGGCGACTTTCTAAGAGTTCTTCATAATCTGCCCATGTTTGATGGCGCAAGATTACCTCTCCACCAGGCGGTAAATCAACGCTGTCTTTAGAAATCGTTAAATGCATGAAGCCCCTTAGAGCAACCGATGCTGTAAGTATAGGCAAACTACTGACAGGCTCAAGCATACTTACTTATCTAGATGCCCTGACGGGAGCATGGTCAAGTCTAATCAATCTTCAAATCGTAGGGTAAGCGGGCATAGACACCCATGGGGTCATTCATGGCTTTGAGGGCATTGAGTTCTTTCTGGAAGATCTGGACTTGAGCCGTCAGCGGATCAAGTTTGGTATTGGCGTCTTTTGCTGGAGGACTAAACTTCTCCAAGAGCCAGGTTTCAAAACTTTCGGCGCGAGGATAATCCTCTACTTGCCAATCATCACCAAGTTTGGCTCGCTTCACGGCGTCTTGGATAGCATCTTCCAAGCCTCCCATCTCGTCCACCAAGCCTATTTGCTTAGCTCTAATCCCAGACCACACTCTGCCTTGGGCAATTTCAGTAACAGAGGGCTTGGACAGTTTACGTCCTTCCGCAACCTTCGTTAGGAAGACATTATAAATACGGTCTACGGAGGTTTGGACAACGGCCAATTCCTGAGGAGTCTTAGGCCGAGAAATGGTCTGACTATCAGCATAGGGAGAGGTCTTTACCGTGTCCCAGGTGATGCCATTGTTGTTGGCTAGTTTTTGAATATTGAAGAGCTGACCAAAAACGCCAATGGAGCCTGTAATCGTATTTGGTTGGGCAAAGATTTTATCAGCGTAGGCTGAAATCCAGTAGCCACCAGAAGCAGCCACACTACCCATGGAAACGACTACGGGTTTCACCTTGCGGGTAAGAACCAACTCTCGCTGAATTACTTCTGAAGCGGTGGCACTACCTCCGGGACTATTCACTCTAAGGACGACAGCCTTGACGTTGTTGTCTAGACGCAAGTCCCGGAGTTCTTGGGCAAAGGAATCGCCGCCGACTTGACCATCTCTACCCTGACCATCCACAATTTCTCCCTCAGCATAGGCGACCGCAACCTGATTATTGGATTTGCGGGCTGGATCGAGGACGGTTGCGTAATCCGTCAAACTGACTTGGCGGAAGGTATGGTCTTTTTCCTTACTGCCGGTTAGCTCTTTGAGTTCCTGAATGACTTCATCGGAGTAGGCTACTTGGTCGATGAGCTTCAGTTTGAGGGCTTTATCGGGCGTTAAGATCCCTTGCAGGGTAGGGTCACTGGCAATGGTTTGGAAATCTTTGGGCGTTAGTTTGCGGTCTTTGCTCACGCTGGTCAGATAGTAGTCCCAAACATCATTTAATAGTTTCTGAGTATCTTCTCGACTTTCTGGGCTCATCTTGGTCAACAAAAAAGGCTCAACCGCTGCTTTATATTTGCCTACGCGTGTGACTTGAACCCCCACGCCATACTTCTTGAGGGCACCCGCCAAAAATACCATTTCCGAGCGCAGCCCATTCATTTCTAAATTGCCAAAAGGATTGAGCATGACCTTATTGGCGACAGAACCCAAATAATATTCTCGTTCCTCCCAGTTCATGCCGTAAGCATAGATAGGCTTACCCGCTTTCCGAAAATTTTCTAGCGCTCCACGGACTTCCTTAAGTACCGCCGATCCTTGGGTTGTCCCCGCCATATCACCACGCAGATAGAGACCAACAATGCGTTTGTCCTGCGTCGCTTGCTCTATGGATTGGAGTACGTTGCGCAGAGAAATACTGTCGCTGCGATCCCCTGATAAAGCTCCCCGCAGGACCTGATTGGCAGAAGGCGTTGGATTAGCATCGGTGATGTTGGTAGATAGGTCGAGGACAAGTACAGACTTATCTGCAACTTTTGGACCTGAGTCACTTGAGCCAAGCGCAAATAAAAGAATCGCTAAACCAATAACACCTGCGCCTATGAAGAGCAATAGCCCCACAAAGGTTGCCAAAGTATACTTTAGGAAATCGCGCATAGAGTGATGTCTGCACCAGAGCAGTGCTTACTTTCCAGGAGAAAGAACAAGGAAGGGATCAGTCAAACAGGCGAAGAACGCCTGCTATCACCTTATCTGAGTATCCAGACCAGCGACAAGTATATTCTCGCTCTACCTATTTACCGAATGAAGCGCATAGGATTGACGGGAGTGCCCCCAATCCGCACTTCAAAGTGGAGATGAGGACCTGTGCAGTGACCGGAGCAACCCCGCGCCATGATTACTTCGCCTTGGTGGACCCTTTGACCAACCCGTACGAAGATTCTGGAAGCGTGGGCATAGCGGGTCAACGTATTGTCATCATGCTGGATGTCTACCATTTGACCGTATCCAGAAAGACGGATGCCCGCGGTAACGACAATGCCATCTTTAGCCGCGACAACAGGGGTGCCTATAGGACCGGCGATGTCCACACCTGCATGGAGGCGTCCACCCCGCATGCCAAAGCTAGAAAAGAGAATACCTGGAACAGGCTTGATGAAGCGTTGTCCAGAAAGGAACGCTGTATCTTCCTTAGCGCTGGCTAATTGCAGATCTTGGGCAGAGAAAGGCTGATTCTCAGCTCCCAGCATTGAAGCCTGTCTTTTCGCCAGCCGCTGCTGTGCTTCTTCTAACAAAGTGGCTGCTCCTACCCCTTGTTGCTCCTGACGCCCTGAAGTTGCCACAGATTCCTCTTGGCTAGTGGCTTCTTCTGTAGGGGCTGACTCTTGGGTTTTAGCGGCTAAACGCTGTTTGGCTTGTTCTAGCAAAGCCTGGGCATTGGTGGACTGAGCACTATCAGCTGTATTTCCGGCTGTGGCTACCTTGTTAGGAATAGTCAGGCGTTGGCCAGCTTTCAGCTGTTGAGACTTGAGATGATTGGATTCGATCAAAATATATGGTGAGGTCTGATACCGCTTTGCCACACTCTCTAAAGAGTCACCGACTGCGACTGTATAGATGATCTGTTTCGCGGGAGTCTCTTGGGCGGCAGATTCATCTTGGCTTTGATTCAGCGCTAATAATTCACTTTGCTGGGGCAGGCGAATGCCTAAGGTCCCAGGAGCGTTGTGATGGTTCACGAGGGTTAGACTACTCAATGCAAGAACGGATGTGAAAAACCCTATAAATACTGGCTTGAGTGTTTTATTTTTTAGCTGCGTGTGGTGCTCTTCTGGCCCCACAGTTTCGGGGGTCTGTTTCTTACAACGCAAAATTTACTCCTCACACTAGAAGATCAAGGGCGGACCCACATGCCAATTTAAGCAATCTTTCCATGAGAGTACCCTGTAACGCTCTTCTTAACAACACTGTTTAGAAGAAGATCAAGGGGAAAATACCTAGCTGCATATACGTAAAATACACAATAGCCGCAATTAATAGAGTGAAAATTCACTATTTTGGGCATTTAACCACCATACATAGTAATCTTTTAATAACCTTTAAATCCAGAAAATTCCGTAGTCGGCTACGCAAGCACGAAAGTCTTTTTGTGCCTTAAAACACATATCCTGTAGGGATTTTGGCCTTATTTAAAGTTTTCGTTAAGTATCCTAGACTACGGACGCAAACCTCAATATGTGATTTTTCTTGCGGGAGTAGAACCATAGATCGCCATCATGTTCAGGGTTTTCTCTTGCTTGATTAGAATGACCATCAGAATTCACGACGTGAAAAGATAGTAACGGCACCACTCATAAACAAAGCAATATAAAGTATTCCTAGTGTTACAGTAACCCCTATTTCAGTTAAATTCGGAATACTGCCATAGATGCTTTCATTGCGAATATTAAAGCGTTCCAAATCAGGTAAAACTGTATAAACTACCCTGGTGAGTATGGCAATATTCTCATTTTTAGCGATAGCCCCTAAGGCCAAGAGGTCCCTACTGAAATGGCCAATCAAATAGAGAGAGAAGGTGAATACGGAAGCCATTAAGGAGCTAGTAAACGTGCCGAAGAAAAGAGCAACGGCAATGATTACCAAGAGTTCCAGGTAGTTCAGGGCAACGGACCAAACCATGCTTTGGAGCGGCACGAATCCTGGATTCACTTGAATAACAGCGAAGATGGCTAGGAGAAAAGTCAAAAACATCAGTCCAACTAAGACGGCCAGAACAGCGCCTAAGCCCAAATGCTTGCCAAGCAGAAGTTCACTCCTTTTCAAGGGTTTAGCGATGAGAACAAAAATGGTCCGTTTTTCGATTTCTTTATTGATGAGGTTCGTTCCGACGAAAACGGCTACTACGAGTCCAAAAAGGCTAATCGTGGCAAGCCCAGCATCTAGGATCAGTTTTACCGAAGAGCCCGCAGCCACTTCCGGGAGAAAGCGGGTTCCCAAGAGTAAAATGACTGCAAAAAATAAGATCACGTAGAGGACGCGGTCTCGGATGGTCTCTTTAAATACGTTAGCGGCAATGGCAAAAACACGCTTAGGATTCATTGTCTTTAACTTGTTAGGCTTGGCTTTATCTTGAGGATGCCCTATAGTCCGTAAAAATGTTCTCAAAATGTTCTCAAGAGGTTGGCAAAGGGGATGAAAGTTTTGGTTACCGGTGGAGCAGGATATATTGGCTCCCATGCAGTGCGTAGGCTCAAACAAGCAGGATTTGAAACCTTGGTGCTTGATAATCTAGTCTATGGTCATCAGGCTTTCGTTCCTGCCGATGAACTTATTGTCGGTGATTTAGAAGACCGTGATTTATTGGCACGGATCTTCAATGAACATGAAATTATTGCAGTGATGCACTTTGCGGCCTATGCCTATGTTGGTGAATCGGTGACGGCTCCAGGCAAGTACTACCGCAATAATGTATCCTCCACCCTCAATCTTTTAGATGCCATGCAGCAAGCAGGGGTGCTGCATTTTATTTTCTCTTCGACCTGTGCCACCTACGGGGAACCACAAGCAGTGCCGATTACCGAAGACCATCCTCAAAACCCGATTAATCCCTACGGTCAGTCCAAACTGATGGTGGAACAAATCCTTAAAGACTACGACAAGGCCTATGGCCTCAAATCCATTCGTCTGCGCTATTTTAATGCAGCTGGGGCTGATCCCAGCGGAGAAATTGGAGAAGACCACAACCCCGAAACTCATTTGATTCCGTTGGTATTGGATGTAGCTCTTGGTCGCCGTCCGCACATCACGATTTTTGGCACAGACTATCCGACCCCAGATGGTACCTGCATTCGGGATTATATCCATGTTTTAGACCTCGCTGATGCCCACGTTTTGGGCTTGGAGTATCTACGCCAAGGAGGAGAGAGTCAAGTGTTTAATTTGGGCAATGGCAGTGGTTTCTCGGTGCGGGAAGTTATCGATATGGCTGAACAGGTCACCCAGAAGAAGATTGCCGTCGTTGAAGGCTTGCGTAGGGAAGGAGACCCTGGAGTTTTAGTCGGCAGTAGCGCCAAGGTGAAAGCTGCTCTTGCTTGGAATCCGCAGTTCGCGGACCTGCATAATATTGTTTCCACCGCTTGGTCTTGGCATCAGAAAAGATTTGGGTTGCCCTCATAACTCAGTGCCCATTCTCATTTCCAGGGTTAAATTGTGAAGATACGTAAATTCCTGGAAGGCTTCATGTCTGGCTACCAGTTTGAATGGCTTGATTCTCTCTTGAATATCCCTCAAGCCGACTGGGACCGCCTGGTAGGCCACCGTTCTCCTTTTTTGGAATGGGCCTGGCTGGCGAGTTTAGAAAAGGCAGGTTGTGTTTCTCCCCGAGAAGGCTGGCAGCCCTGTCATTTGGTGGTGCGTAAGGGCAGGCAACTGGTGGCGGCAGCTCCGCTCTATCTTAAAAGCCACAGCCGGGGAGAATTTGTCTTTGACCAAGCCTGGGCAGAGCTGGCTGAGTATCAGTTGGGTATTCGCTACTATCCCAAGCTGATTGGGGCAATTCCTTTCACGCCTGCGGTAGGCTATGAATTTCTGATCGCTGAGGATGAAGACCCTGATACCTTGACCCCCCTGATAGTTGAGGCCATTGACCAATTCAGTCGAAAAATGAGATGTTCTTGTACAAGCTTTCTATTCACAGAAGAAAAGTTTCGTGAGCGTTTAGAAGCTCTGGACTTTATTCCACGTATTGATTTTAACTATCAGTGGACGAATGCAAACTACCAAAATTTTGATGATTTTTTAAGCGTTTTTAATGCGAATCAGCGTAAAAACATTCGACGGGAACGTCGGGAAATAAAGGATATTGGCCTAAATATTCAGTGCTTCACAGGGGATTCTATTCCGGATGGCTACTACCGACGTATGTACGATTTTTATTCGGATACTTGTAGAAAGTTTAGTAACTGGAGCAAATATCTAAACCGTAAATTTTTTGATTTACTGGATGAGTCGTTTCGTCACCGCACAGCTTTTTTTGTGGCCCTTCATGGCCCAGAGCCGATAGGAATGTCCTTCTGTGTCTTCAAGGGAGAACACATGTATGGAAGGATCTGGGGGGCCTATGAAGATATCAAATTCTTGCATTTCAACTTGTGCTATTACGAAACTATCGATTGGGCTATTGCCCGTGGCATTCGGCGTTTAGATCCAGGTACAGGAGGACAGCATAAACATAAAAGAGGATTTCCCGCTACTCCTACCTATAGCCTCCATCGTATTTATCATGTCAACTTGAAAGATATTATTGAAAATCATCTGCTAAAACGGGCTAATCCTTACTACTTAGAGCAATTGGTTTTGTTGAATGAAACCTTGCCGATGAAAGAACGGACTAGCTCTTGACTTTTTGATTTGTTGTTTCTAACACCCTATAACTGCATGATGGGCGAACGTAGTAACCCCTTGCGTGTTCTGCGCGGTGACCCAAGGAAGGGCGCTGGTTCCGTGGACGTGAAGAAAGCTAAACGTCTTTAAATCTGCCTGTATCCCCGCACACCCACCCGAATCTGATCCGGCAATGGTCATCACAATAGGAACGGACATAGGAGTTTTTGCTGATGCACCTTTTGTTTAGTAGGTCTCTACGTGCCAGAATCCAGCCCGCTTTAATTCGGACTGCACCGTTGGCCAATCTTTGCCATGTTTAGCAGCAATTGGGCTGTAGGCTGCGTCAATCCCATCTTCCATGCCCCGTAGACCACAGATAAAGGTATATGTATTACCCTTGTCCATTAATTCCCACAGATAGTCAGCTTTTTCTGCAATCCGACCTTGGACGTACATTTTTTGGCCGTCTGCTGTTTTTTCTTCGCGGGACTTTGCCAGATGGATATGGAAATTAGGATGCTTCGCCTTGAGCTTTTCGTACAGATCTTCGTAGAGTACGTCCGTAGAAGTTTGTACGCCAAAGAACAAATGGACTTCTCCAGTCCAGGGCTGAGCAAGTTCTTCAAAGATGTGAATCAAAAACGCTCTAAAGGGCGCAATCCCTGTCCCTGTAGCAATCAGAACCAAGTTAGCGGTGGGGTCTTCAGGGAGTAGGAAATTCTTGCCCACCGGCCCGGTGATCATCACATCCTGGCCTGCTTCAAGGTCACATAGATAGTTAGACGCGACGCCTTTAATCGTTTCGCCTGAGTCGTTTTTATAGACCACTCGTTTGACACAGAGGCTAACGCTTCTAGGACCCCCTTCATCGCCTGTGCGGGTGGAAGCGATGGAGTAGAGGCGCAATTTATGGGGTTTGCCGTTAGCTTGGGTCCCGGTGGGGATAATGCCGATACTCTGACCTTCTACATAAGTCAGTTCCCCCTGGGAGAGGTCCAGCACGATGTGCCGCACATCATTGGGTGAATCCTCTGGAGTTAATCGTTCAACTTTTACAGCCTTTCCAACGAAAGGTTCGTTAGGGCGGTAAGTATTGACGGCGACTTCAACGCTGCTTGCGGTCTGGGCCATGATAGATAGCTCCTCTCCTAGGCACTTAGGGGCAATATTTTTTAAGGGTTGTGACGGTTTGTTAATTAGACACAGGATACACCAATATAACCATTGGCCCCAGCAGGTTATGAGTCAGCGCGCGTATACGCACCCATCCGTTGTTGGTTGACCATGTCCTTCAAGCTCCAAAAATTGCTTCTGGCAGCCGAATTTGGCAAATGATGACCCCCCAGAAGACAGGGGTCGCTATCCTGGTACAAAAAAAAAGAACATTTAGCTTCGTTTTTTTTTAAGGAAGTATTCGAAATTCATCCTATGATGAGGACGCGACTGTAGACTATAGGGCACTGTAGCTGTCGCTGTGAAACAGAATGTAGGTTCCTTTTGTGGGACTCTGGCAATGGCGTTAACTTCTGTTAGCATCAGGGGCGCCAGGCCCATTTTTATCTGGAGCTAGCTCTTCTACTATCTGCGTACCCTCTATTTTGGACTGTTTGGAGAACCAAGCCTTATGACTAGTAAGCCGGAACGGGTTGTGATGATTGGCGTAGGTGGGGATTCCGGCTGTGGGAAATCCACCTTTTTGCGGCGTTTGTCGGACCTCTTTAGTACGTCACTGATTACGGTAATTTGCCTGGATGATTACCATTCCCTTGACCGTAAGCAACGCAAAGAGACCGGGATCACGGCTTTGGACCCTAGAGCCAATAACTTTGACCTGATGGCAGAGCAATTGAAAGCGCTCAAGGGCGGGCAAGCCATCGATAAACCTATCTATAACCATGAAACGGGTCTGCTTGACCCCCCAGAGGTCATCGAGCCCAACCACGTCATCATCGTAGAAGGACTCCACCCTTTCTATGATGAGCGCGTACGCAATTTAATGGATTTCAAAGTCTACTTTGACTTGAGCGATACGATCAAAATTCAGTGGAAGATGCAGCGAGATATGACAGAACGGGGTCACACCCGTGAAGAAGTCATGTTCGCCATCAACTCCCGTAAGCCTGACTTTGAAGCCTACATCGACCCCCAGAAAAAATTTGCGGATGTCATTCTAGAAATTCTGCCTAGTGACCTGCCGGAAAAAGAGGGCGGCAATAAAGTTGTCAAAGCACGCATGGTTCAAAAGGATGGTATTCCTCATTATGAGCCTGCCTACATTTTTGATTCGGCCATTTCTGATCTCTGCTGGCGGCCTAAGTTCCCCAATTCACACCCTGAAATTACTTTCTGCTATGGGCGCACGGACTACTATGGTGCTCCTGCTTCCTACCTATCGATTGATGGGGAATTTGTCCCTTCAGATGCTCCCAATGTAGAAGAGAAATTGCTGAACACTTCAGAAAAAGAGTATGGCGAGTTGTCTTCTCTTTTGCTGAAGCATACCGACTATCCAGGTTCTAATGATGGTACCGGATTCTTCCAGGTGCTCATGGGCCTCAAGCTGCGGGCTATTTATGAAGCCTTGACAAGCCAAACTCCTGTTGGCGCTAAAAAATAGTCCTCCCCTACTGTCCCCGCTCCCACTTAAAGATAAGGAACTCCACATGACTGGAACCCTCGAACGTAAAATGACCCGTCTAGATGAACTATGCATCAATTCCATCCGCTTTCTAGCCGTTGATGCGGTTCAAAAGGCGAATTCCGGCCACCCTGGCCTTCCAATGGGCTGCGCGCCTATGGCCTATGTCCTTTGGACCAAACTCTTGAAGCACAATCCTAAGAATCATACCTGGGTAGACCGGGACCGCTTTGTGCTCTCGGCCGGCCATGGTTCGATGCTTTTGTACTCTCTGTTATATCTGACAGGCTATGACTTGCCGATGGAACAGCTACAACAATTCCGTCAGTGGGACTCCAAGACTCCAGGCCACCCAGAGAATTTCTTGACCGATGGGATTGAAACCACCACGGGGCCTCTGGGGCAAGGCGTCGGGAATGCAGTCGGGATGGCAATGGTGGAAGCCCATTTGGCCGCTCGCTTCAACAAGCCTGGATTCCCTATTGTGGACCACTACACCTATGTGATCTTGGGTGATGGCTGCAACATGGAAGGGGTGGCTTCTGAAGCAGCTTCCTTGGCTGGTCACCTAGGGCTTGGCAAGCTGATCATGCTCTATGACGATAACCACATTTCCATTGATGGTTCTACGGATTTGGCCTTCACCGAAGATGTGGCTAAGCGCTATGAAGCCTATGGTTGGCATGTGCAAATCGTCAGCGATGGCAACAATGATTTGGCGGCTATCGAGAAAGCGATCACCGCAGCTAAAACCGTTACCGATAAGCCCAGCCTGATCAAGATCCGCACCACCATTGGCTATGGTTCTCCTAACAAGCAAGGCACAGAAGGAGTGCATGGTGCTGCGCTGGGTGAAGATGAAGTCAAGCTAACCAAAGAATATTTGGGTTGGCCTCTAGAGCCTAAGTTCTATGTGCCCGATGAGGCTTTGGCTGAGTTCCGTAAATCCGTAGAGAAAGGTTCAGAAGCGGAAGCGGCTTGGAATGATCTTTTTGCTCGCTACACAGCTGAATATCCAGAACTCGCGGCAGAATATGAGCGTTTCACTTCCACCACTTTGCCTAAGGGTTGGCAGAAAGCCCTACCTTCCTATACCGCAGCCGATAAAGGCAATTCCACCCGCAATCACTCCGGTATCGTGCTTAATGCTTTGGCTAAAGTGATGCCCGAACTGATGGGAGGGTCTGCTGACCTCGCCCACTCCAACATGACCTACCTCAAGGGACTGACCGATTACCAGAAGTCTTCCTATGAGGGACGTAACCTCCGCTATGGAGTGCGTGAGCATGGTATGGCCGCTATTCTCAATGGTATGGTGCTCCACAAAGGGGTGATTCCCTACGGGGCTACCTTCTTGGTCTTTGCTGACTACATGCGCGGCGCTATGCGGATTTCTGCCTTGGCAGGCATTGGCGTTCCTTATATCCTTACCCACGACTCGATTGCCTTGGGAGAAGATGGTCCTACGCACCAACCCATAGAAACGATTGCTTCCCTGCGGGTTATGCCTGGCATGCTGGTGATTCGTCCTGCGGATGGGAATGAAACCTCTGGCGCTTGGAAAGTGGCGATTGAACGTCGTGATATGCCCACGTCTTTGGTCCTTACCCGTCAGAATCTCCCCAACTTGGAAGGTTCTTCCGTTGATGCCGTCGCTAAGGGTGCCTACACGCTGGTGGATAGCGATGGGACCCCTGACTTGATTCTGATTGCTACGGGTTCTGAAGTGTCTCTCGCCGTTGAGGCTGCGAAAAAACTGAGTGCCGAAGGGACCAAAGTGCGTGTGGTATCTATGCCTTGTTGGGAGCTGTTCGAAGAGCAGTCCCAAGCGTACAAAGACTCCGTACTCCCTCCTGCTGTTACCCAGCGGGTATCCATAGAAGCGGCTACCAATTTCGGGTGGCAGCGCTATGCCAACGCTCATGTCAGCATTGAATCCTTCGGTGCTTCCGCTCCGGGTCCTAAGTGTATGCAAGAGTTTGGCTTCACGGTGGATAACGTCTGCAAAACGGCTAAAGCCTTGTTAGGTTAAAAGCTAAGACTCAGAAAAGGCGGTCGCAAGACCGCTTTTTTTGTGGCTAGCTAGACCCAAATAATTCTCATGTCACTATAGAGAAAGGATTAGTACTTAGGTGAAGCAATGTTCGCGACCTACGATACCGACCTTCTAGCATGGGCCAATCACACGGCTCATCTCCTTCGTGAGCAACGATGGGAAGAAGTTGACTGGGAGCATTTGATTGAAGAGGTAGAGGATTTGGGCAAAAGTGAACGTAGTGCCATCGGTTCCCAGATGGAACGTGTCATGCTTCATCTCCTGAAATGGGAATATCAATCCCAACGTCGCTCTGATAGCTGGCTAGATTCAATAAATGATGGTCGTTCACAAATTCGTCGCAAGCTTGAGGATAGTCCTAGCCTAAAAAACTATCCAGACCAAATTCTTGACAAGGAATATGGAAGAGCCTGTCGAGAGGCAGCAAGACAAATTGGGTTGGATATTGCAACATTTCCAGTCACTTGTCCCTACTCTACAGATCAAGTCCTTAGCGATTGGTTGCCTGAGTGAGATTAAGTTTAGGGAAATGATGTGTGCATCGCAAACATGTTTGATAAATATCAACTTAGGTTCATAGATGCCTGGCGAAGTCCCAATATGCTATCCTGACAGCACACCCATAATGCTGGCTTCTAAAATATGGGTGCCCATATGAAAACGACGATTGAGATTAACGACGCTTTATTATTGCGTGCTAAACACCTTGCAGCAGAGCGTCGGCAAACCCTCAAGAGCGTCCTGGAAGCTGCGTTGCGACAGTTCTTGGACGCCAATACTGAACCTCAAATTCCCTTTAGGCTGCGCAAACATACCTTTCGCGGTGGTGGATTGCAATCCCATCTCCCCGAAGGCAACTGGGCTACAGTAAGGGAGCAAATTTATGAGGGACGCGGGGGATGATTGCAGTAGACACGAATATTCTAGTTTATGGCCACCGGCAAGATTCGGAGTGGCATGAGCCTGCGGATCACTGTCTAACACAACTGGCGGAATCTGGAGCGCCATGGGCAATTCCCTGGCCCTGTATCCATGAATTTGTGGCCATTGCGACCCATCCCCAAATCTATGATCCGCCGACGCCGTTGGTGGATGCTATGGAACAGGTCGAGTGTTGGCTGGAGGCACCTACGTTGGTTTTGCTCAGTGAGGGTCCTGGCTATTGGGAGATCCTACGCAATCTTTTAAAAAATGGTCGAGTCGTGGGGCCGCAGGTGCATGATGCCCGCATCGCTGCCCTATGCACACAACACGGTGTGACGGAACTATGGACGGCAGACCGGGACTTTAATCGCTTTCAGCCTCTACCTGTTATCAATCCTTTAGTAACCTAAGTTGCGAGTTCCATCACGGGTATCCTATCCTCACTCCTTATGCCGCCTGGAAGGGAAAAAGCTACGTTCGCCTTCCAGGCGAGCAAGCTAGAACTCGTAAGAGGCACGTAGCAACCCAACGGTGACCGTTGGGTTGCCCGCGACGTTTCCAGGGGTGAAGTAAAATTGGAGGTCGGGGGTGATCGAGAAGCGGTCGTTGATCTGAAAACGATAGAACAACTCCAGGTCATTCTCTGTTCCGGAATCAGCTCCTAAGATAGAGCCAGCAGGAGCACTTGTAATTCGAATCGGTTGACCATAGGCGATTCCTGCTAGGTTTCCTTTGGCAAACAAATCGGGGAAAGAAAAACCGAAGTGGTAGCTGTTGCTGTTCGCATTACCGCTGCTAGGGATAGTCGTATTTCCTGTGGAGAAGCGACCAAAGATACCCACATAGGGTGTAATCGCCCAGTCCGCATCCACCCCAAAGACGCTCGTTTGGGCATTGCTGGCAAGAGCACCGCCTACGGAAGCAAAGGTGGGGTTAGTACCGACAAGAACCGCATTGGTACCAAGACCAAAGATGGTGCTATTGAAGCCTGTATTTTGGGCATTGATATAGGCATATTGCAAGCGAATCGTAGCATCTTGAGATGGTCTGAACTCTAATTCAGCTGACACCTTAGTCGTGCCGCCCGTGAGACCCCCATTTCCAAAACCGAAGGATTGGCCGCCATTAGCTGCTATATAAAGGCCCCGGAGACTAAATTGGTCGCTAATTTTCCAGTCAACAGCACCTCCTGGCCCATTCTGGACAATGCCGGAAATCAAGGGGTTATAGCTGGCGAAAACGGTGGAGAAGGTTTTCACGTCATCCCCACCGGCAAACCGATTACCGTCGATGATGTCGATACTCTGGAGGCGAGGTCCTACCCAGATCCGCACATTGTCCGCGAAGATAGGAGTCGTGTAGTACACCTTGTCAAAGCCAGGAATCGCTAGTCCATTCGTTGGGTTCCCGGAACCGGAAGTGAATAGGGTGCCGACTCCGGTACCTGCTCCTAAAGTCCCTGAAATATCATCTCCCGTGAAGCCCCGGAACCGAATCCGTAATTGGTCTTTGCCCGTAAAGCTGGCGCGGAAGTTTAGCGTGGTCCGTCCGGGGAAGGTCGTATTGGCAGCGTTCCCTGGGGTGACCGTTCCAGCCGCGGTGCTGAAGGGATTGGAGACGACGTTTCCGCCACCAGCACTACCGCCCGTGATATTAAAGACGGCAGAACCATCTAGCTTGGTCGTGGTCGAAAACTGTTGCGCTTCCAGTTCTTTAGTCTTCGCTTCCAAGGCATCGGTGCGACCCTTGAGGGCGGTTAATTCAGACTTGAATTCTTCCTGTAGGCGCTGTACTGCAGCCAAATCATCTTTAGTCGCCAGGGGTTCTGTTGCCGCCGCAAGTTGTTCGCCGATTTTGTCTAAACACGCATTCAAGCCTGCAGCGAACTCATAGCGGCTCAAGGGACGGTTACCCAGATATTTCTTGTTGGGATAACCTTCAATACAGCCATAGCGTTCTACCAGCGATTTAAGGGCTTGAAAAGCCCAGCTATTGGGATCCACATCCGTGAGTTCAGAAACAGAACTAACTTGGGCGGTGGATGCGTTGTTCAACATGCCAGAGACCGAGGTATCAGGCACCGCTTGAACTTGGGCGATAGTTCCTAACCATAAAAAGGCTGTGGTTAGGGATAAACTTTGAGCTATGGACGGTTTCATCTTCATAACAAACACTCACTCCTTCACAGAAAAAAAGGCACACAAACTCCGAACTTTAAAATCCGGTTAAGAAGCCTCATCAGTAGATTACTAGCTGATTTGCGGCGTAATAGTTCATGGAGGACAATTTAGACAGTCAGGTAGCGAGCTACTAGGTCTTGTTGGAGTTCTTGGATAGGTCCACTAGCCACTAAACGGCCTTTCTCCATGACATGAAATTGCTGAGCCAGTCGACGAACAAATTCTAAATTTTGCTCAACGAACAAAATGGTTAGTCCTTGCTCGCGGTTAATCCGGCCCAGGGTCTCTTCAATCTCCTGAACGATGGAAGGCTGAATCCCTTCCGTAGGTTCATCCAGAAGCAGAAGCTTTGGTTCGGACATCAGAGCCCGACCGATGGCCAATTGTTGTTGCTGACCACCGCTTAGATCTCCACCCCGGCGTTTTGACATGGTTTTGAGCACCGGGAAGAGTCCATAAATCCTCTCTATACGGGAAGGGATATCCACCTGTTTTTTTTGGGTGGCTTCTAGACCCAAGAGCAGATTTTCATAAACTGACAGCCCGGAAAAAATCTCCCTCCCTTGGGGGACATAGGCAATTCCACTTTTACTGCGTTTGTCGGGGAGTGCTTGGGTTAGGTCTTTGCCCGTGAGGGTAATCCGGCCTTTTTTGGCACTCAGCAGACCAATAATGCTTTTGAGCAGGGTGGTTTTGCCTACCCCGTTACGCCCAATCAAACAGACCATAGAACCCTCGGGAATATCCAAGTGGACATTCCTGAGGATATGGCTTTGCCCGTAGTAGACATCTAGGTTTTCTACTTCAAGCATGGATAGCCCCCTCTGGATAGCCCAGGTATACTTCAATGACTTTGGGGTCGTTCTGTACTTCTTGGACAGAGCCTTCGCAGAGCAAAGAACCCTGATGCAGAACCGAAACCGTTGAAGCAATTTCGCGCACAAAAGCCATGTCATGCTCGATGACGATGATCGAATGGTCCTGATTTAAGTCTTTGAGCAGGGCAGCAGTTTTTTCCGTTTCCCGGTCTGTCAGCCCGGCTACAGGTTCATCGAGCAGCAAGAGGTTCGGGTCTTGGGCAATCAACATGCCAATTTCCAGGGATTGCTTTTCTCCGTGGGATAGCAAACCGGCCTGAAATTGGGCCTTATCTGCCAGACCAACCCGTTCCAGGATGGTTTCGATGCGGGTGAGATTTTCTGTGGATAGAGGTTTGAAGAGGACTTTGAAAATACCTTTGGCCCGTTTGAGGGAAAGCGCTACATTTTCTGTGACCGTGAGGTTGGTGAATACCCGTGGAGTCTGAAACTTACGGCCAATCCCTAAATTTACAATCTGATGTTCGTAGGACTTTTTCGCAAGCTTTTTCCCTTGGAAGTTAACCCTGCCCGTGCTAGGTTGCACTCTCCCTGTAATTACATCCAAGAAGGTAGTTTTTCCAGCTCCGTTGGGACCAATGACAACCCTCAGTTCTCCGGGTTGCATAGAAAAATTTAGGTTGTTCAGGGCTTTAAACCCATCAAAATCTACGGTGACCTCTTGAATTTCTAGAAGTGCTGTCATTTGGCAACCCCCTCTTTGCTAACCATGGGTACTTCAGATGGCTCTAATTCTGTTTTCTTAGTAAAAACTTTTTGGAACAAACCCACTATTCCATCGGGTAAAAAGAGAACGACCCCTAAGAACAAAGCTCCTTGCAGATAGAGCCAAAAGTCAGGAAAGGATTCACTCAAAAAGCTCTTTGCGGCATTGACCAATACAGCGCCGAGAACAGCTCCAACTAAAGTGCCGCGACCTCCAACCGCTACCCAAATAACAATCTCAATCGAAGGGACAATACCCATCATCGAGGGTGAAACAATGCCTACTTGAGGAACGAATAAAGCCCCTGCCAATCCAGCAAGGCAGCCTGAAAGAGTGAACACAAGAACTTTAAAGGCGGAGGGATCATAGCCGGCAAAACGGACCCGCACTTCATCATCCCGAATCGCTTCCAGCACTTTGCCAAATCCACTTTTGGTGATCCAACGGCAGAGTAGGTAACTGGCTCCAAGACAGAGGACGGTTGCTACATACAGTCCCTTTTGGGTGGTTTCTGTACTTAGATCGAAGCCGAGAATCGTCCGAAAATCAGTGATACCATTGGTGCCTCCGGTATATCCTTGCTGCCCAATAAATAAGGTGACGAAGACGATGGCTAAGGCCTGGGTCAACAGCGCAAAATAGACTCCTTTAATCCGGTTCCTAAAGGTCAATAGTCCTAAGAGAAAGGCAAGTAGACCAGGAATCACAAAAACCATGAGTACAGTAAACCCAAAATTATGAAAGGGTTGCCAGAACCAAGGTAATTCGGTGATGCCATTCCAAAACATAAAGTCCGGCAAATCGGTACCGAAGTTGCCTGTATCGCCCACCGCCAACTTCAGGTGCATAGCCATGGCGTAGGCTCCGAGACCAAAAAACACGCCATGTCCCAAGCTCAACATTCCGGTGTAGCCCCAGATCAGGTCCATTCCTAAGGCAAGGATGGCAAAAGCCAGAAACTTACCCAACAGATTGAGTTGAAAACCCGAGAGCAAAAGCGGCGCGGCCAAAACCAGTAGTATCCCTAAAACACCAAAAATAATCCATTCTTTAGAGCGTGTAAGGATGCTGTCCATTTATGAATCCACTCCTCTTCCTTTTTGGGGAAAGAGCCCGGAAGGCCGGAATTGTAAGAACAAAATGACCAGAGAAAAAACCAAGGCTGTAGCCAGGCTGGAGCTGGTAAGGACTTCAAGGCCTGTCTTGATTTCACCAATGGCAAACCCGCCCGCCACTGCTCCAAAGATTTTGCCTACCCCACCCGTAATCACAACCATAAAAGCATCGACGATGTAATTCAAACCAGAAGAAGGCCCCACAGAACCCAAAAGGCTTACGGCACAACCAGCGATTCCGGCCAAACCAGAGCCCAAAGCAAAGGTATAGGCATCCACCTTACGGGTGGCAATACCCAGACAGGCGCTCATTTCCCGATTTTGGGTGACAGCCCGAATTCTTAAGCCCCAAGAGGAATAATTCAAGAACCAGTAGGTCCCTGCGATACACAGGGCCGCCAAGAAAATGATGAATAGGCGTCGGTATGGAAACTGTAAATCTTCGCCAATGCGCAGTCCCCCTTCCAACCAGGAAGGGCTCTGGACATCTACATTGTTCGCTCCAAATATATTGCGGAAGGCCTGTTGGAGAATTAGACTGACGCCCCAAGTTGCCAGTAAAGTCTCCAGGGGCCGACCATAGAGAAACCGGATCACGGTAGCTTCTAATAATAGTCCGACGAGACCCGCTACCAAGAAAGCAAGGGGGAGCGCGAAAATAAAGGACCAATCTTGATAGGCCGGCAAATAAGTGGCAATAAGATTCTGGCAGACAAAGGTAGTGTAAGCTCCGACCATCAGGAGCTCCCCGTGAGCCATATTGATCACTCCCATGAGGCCAAAGGTGATCGCTAAACCTAACGCCGCCAAGAGCAGGATCGAACCTGTACTGAGGCCGTTGAATAGTTGGGTAATGAGGTCTGTCATGGTGAGTCATCCAGAGGTAACCGCAGCCCCGAAAAGAGGCTGCGGCTGAGTAGCCCTAACGCATTGCAAACGGACTGCTATCTAGAGAAGCACGCTTGATGTTGCCTCCCTTCGTCCAGTCACAACCTGAAAAAGGAGTCTGAATCAAGGGGGTCCAGGGTTCAGGTTCCACAGGTTTAGGGGTTGCATAGACTATCTTGAACTGACCATCCGGCAAGATTTCGCCAATACGGACAGTCTTGAAGAGGTGGTTGTTGGTGTCTATTTTCACTGGACCTTCCGGTGCATCCAAGGTTAGTCCATAGGCTGCCATCCGAACTTTGTTGGTATCCACCGTCTTAGCTTTTTCTACGGCTTTTTTCCAGAGATAAACTGCGATATAGGCTGCTTCCATGGGGTCGTCCGTCACTCGGTCTTTGCCATATTTGGCTTTGAATTTTTTGACGAACTCTTTATTGGCAGGGGTATCTACACTCTGGAAATAATTCCATGCCGCATAGTGGCCTTCCGCCGTCTTGCCACCAATCCCTCGCAGTTCATCCTCGGCTACGCTCACAGCCATCACTGGGATATCTTTAGCAGAGATTCCAGCGTCTTTCAGTTGTTTATAGAACGCAACATTGCTGTCTCCGTTAAGGGTGCTGAAAATGCTGTCCGGCTTCGCTTTCTTGATTTTGGCGATGATCGTGTTGTACTCAGTGGCTCCCAAGGGCGTGTATTCTTCTCCAACCAAAGTGCCGCCTTCTTTCTTCAGTTGTGCCTTGATGATCGCATTAGCCGTACGAGGGAAAACGTAGTCGGAACCAAGCAAATACATTTTCTTGCCCTTGTTTTTCAAGAGCCAGGTCACTGCAGGTTCAATCTGTTGGTTAGGGGCTGCTCCGGTATAGAAGATGTTCTTAGAACACTCCAGCCCCTCGTACTGAACGGGATACCAGAGTTGATGATCTAACTTTTCAAATACAGGGAGTACTGCTTTGCGGCTGGCCGATGTCCAGCAACCAAAAACGGTAGCCACCTTATCCTTTTCGATTAGTTTCTTCGCTTTCTCGGCAAAGTTTGGCCAGTCGGAAGCACCATCTTCAATGACCGGTTCAATTTTTTTACCCAGAACTCCTCCAGCTTTGTTGATTTCTTCAATGGCCATCAGTTCTACATCTTTTAGAGAAACTTCACTGATCGCCATCGTTCCACTCAAAGAGTGGAGAATTCCTACCCGGATAGTAGATCCTTGAGCATAGGCAGATTGACTTCCTCGGATAAGAATCTGAGGTCCTAGGGCGGCTCCGGCACCCGCTGCAAGAGCATACTTCAGTAATGTTCTGCGTTCCAATGTTTACTCCTCTTATGCTTGATTCTGTTGATGCTTGATTCTATCGATTTGCAAATTGCCATGAGTTAACGATCTGAAGAACTGTACGCACCCAAAACTGTGCAAATACTGACCCACGTAAGGGAATACCAGAACACCCGGACGTGATTTGTAGTAGGGGATACACAAATAAGCGCATGGCTTGCTAGGCAAGCATTTCAGCCTTCGCAGACATGTGAACATTTACAATGGAATACCCCCAATCTTTCACCCAGATTCTATGAATTCCAAAAACAGTCTTAGAGTGGGTATCGGCGGCCCGGTGGGCTCCGGTAAAACAGCGCTTTTAGAGGCTCTGTGTAGAGAGCTATCGCCTCGTTACTCCATCGCGGTGGTGACCAATGACATTTACACCAAAGAAGATGCTGACTTTTTAATTCGCAGTGGCGTGTTGCCTGCGGAGCGGATTATCGGGGTGGAAACCGGAGGATGTCCGCATACGGCGATTCGGGAAGATGCTTCTTTAAATCTAGATGCCTTAGAAGCATTAGAAAAGAAATTCAAACCAGATTTGATGTTTCTAGAATCAGGGGGAGATAATCTAGCTGCCACGTTTAGTCCCGAACTAGTGGATAGTTTTATCTATGTTATTGATGTTGCGCAGGGGGATAAAATTCCTCGCAAAGGAGGTCCAGCCATTACCCGTTCTGATTTGTTGGTGATTAATAAAATTGATCTAGCGCCCTATGTGGGTGCTGATTTAGCAGTTATGGAACGGGATTCGAAGCGGATGCGTCAAGATAGACCCTTTATATTTACAGACCTCAAACATGGCATTGGTTTGGATTTGGTGGTGGACTGGTTATGTAAACAGGTCCTCTTTGAAGATTTGTCCCATGACTAATATGGGAATCGCCAAACTAAGCGTGGGGTGCCGTGATGGTATTTCTGTTGTTACACATCAGTATGGTCAGGCTCCTCTACAACTCCATCGTCCCCTTTATCTAGACGACCACAATTATCCAACGGTATATCTTCGCACGCCCTCAGCCGGTCTGCTCGGAGGTGATGTTCATAATTTAGAGGTGAACGTAGGCAGGAATAGTATCCTGGAATTACGTACCCAAGCATCAACTTTGATTTATCCAGGAAAGTCTCAGCAAACCATAAAGATTAATGTGGATGAAGGGGGAAAACTTATTTATCTCCCACACTCTATTATCTTGGCTTCTGAAGCCCACTTTACTCAAAAAGTTCACATCGAGCTGGCCAAAGGGAGTCTTCTTCAATACCGAGATATTTGGTCTGCAGGCCGAATTGCAATGAAAGAAAAATGGCAGTTTCAATACTTTTCTAATCTAATTGAAATTTTTGTGGAAGATGAATTAATGTATCGAGAGCATTGGAACCTAGAACCCAAGAAAATCTCTTTAACACATCCGGTACTTTGTGGTGAATACACAGAATTTAGTAATCGATATCATTTTGGCCCTTGGGATTTTAAACGTTTAGCGCTTGATATTCCCCAGAAAAGTACTTCTTGGTGTCTATCGAAACCGCAGGGTCAGGTCTGTCGCGTACTTTGTTGAATCTTACTCGTGAGCGGTACCGCGTAGATTGGGATGATACGGCTTCTGCTCTACTTGATAGGGTATATTCCGATGTTTTAGCCATTCTTCGAGTGGACTATCTGCTTGTGCTAATAAAATATCATTCGGAAGTAGCTGACCAGAACGATGCCAATTTCCTAGATGGTGAGCGACCAGACACAGTTGATTCGTATCTTTAGGATGAATAATTAAAACAGCCTCTTCTTGTGCCTGAATGACAATTGTTTTTTCAGGACTGTTGTAGAT